>JAFTFU010000163.1 GCA_017458285.1 Clostridia bacterium
TAAAGCAAGAACTAAACTGGCAACCATCATTACAATTCGAAGAGGGTCTAAAACGCACAATAAAATGGTATCTTGAAAATCAAGAATGGTTGGATAATATTACCAGTGGTGATTATGTGAATTACTATAAACAGATGTATGAGGAAAGATAGAGATTATGAATATTGATGATGCAAGAATAATAGACCTGACAAAGATTTTGGATTCGCGCGGGAATCTTTCTATTATAGAAGAAAATAAAGATATTCCTTTTAAAATAGAAAGGACTTATTGGATTTATGATGTCCCTGGTGGAGAAGTTAGAGGAGGTCATGCATATAAGGAAAATCAAGAATTTATTGTTGCATTGTCTGGAAGTTTTGATGTCGTTTTGGATGACGGCAAAGAACAAAAGATATTTTCTCTGAACAGGTCATATTATGGTTTATATGTACCTAAAGAAATGTGGCGGCAAATGAAAAACTTCTCTACAAATTCATTGGCATTAGTTCTTTCTTCTACAAAATTCGATGAAAATGACTATATAAGAAATTATGAAGAGTTTTTGAAATTTCAAAACAAATGAAAACGAATATTTATAATTGCACTATCATAGAGTTGTCGAAGCATCATTCAGACAGGAAAGGAAATATCTCGGTTGTAGAGAATGATAAGACCGTTCCTTTTGAAGTTAAGCGTGTTTATTACTTGTATGACATACCAGGAGGAGAAGAACGCGGAGCGCATGCACACAAAGAATTATCGCAGTTGATAATTGCAGCAAGCGGAAGTTTTGATGTGGTATTAGATGATGGCACAATAAAACGCACATTCATCCTTAATCGTCCTTATCAAGGTCTTTATGTCGTACCTGGAATGTGGAGAGAATTGAAAAACTTTTCGTCGGGAAGTGTTTGCTGCGTCTTGGCTTCAAGACCATACGAAAAAGAAGATTACATAAGAGATTATAAAGAATTCTTACAATATAAAAAAGTTTAAGAATAAGTTATCTTTTTCAAGAAACAAAAGATAACTTTTTAAAATTTAGAACACTTTTTTAGATAATAATAAGAAAATGATTCATCCATTAGCAGATTGCAAAAATAATAATATACCTCAAAGTACAAATATTTGGCAGTTTTGTGTTGTATTTGAACATTGCAAAATTGGAGAAAACTGCAATATTTGTGCAGGAGTAATAATAGAAAATGATGTACAGATTGGTGATAATGTTACTATTAAAAATGGAGTCCAACTTTGGAACGGTGTTAGGTTAGAGGATAATGTTTTTATAGATCCTAACGCAACATTCACAAATGATATTTATCCAAGAAGTAAGCAGTATCCAAAACAATTTGCAAAGACTATTATCAAGAAAGTTGCATCCTTGGGAGCTAATTCCACAATAGCAATAGTAGCAGGAGTATCCATTGGAGAAAATGCTATGATAGGTGCGGGAAGCGTAATAACAAGAGATGTTCCTGCAAATACATTATGGTACGGAGAAAAAGCTATGCAAAGGAAAGAATTACAATTGATAAGCAATAAAATTACACGGGGGGGGATAATTAGGTATTATCATCCATATTCCTTAGTTGCTTAAACTTTTAAAAACGATTAAGGAGTATGAGACAGATAAGTAAAAATGCGAATATTGCTTCAACGGCTATTATTCATGACGACGTAATTATTGAAGATAATGTTACAATTCATGATTATGTTGTGATTTATCCGAATACGGTAATAAGAAGCGGAGTTGAAGTTTATGACCATTGCGTTTTGGGGAAACAACCAACAACCTCTGGGGCAGTTGCAAGAGAATTAAAACAAGAGTATAAACAATTAATAATAGAAGAGAATACTATTCTTTGTCCTAGTGTTGTTTTATACACAGGTACAAAAATCGGCAAACATACACTATTAGGCGATTTTTGCTCAATAAGAGAAGAATGTGAAATTGGAGATTATTGTATTATCAGTAGAAACGTAAGTGTGAATTATAATACCCAAATCGGTAACAGGGTTAAGATTATGGATAATTCACATATTACAGGAGATATGACGATAGGTGATGATGTTTTTATCAGCGTTTTGGTGTCATCAACCAACGATAATACAATGGGGAGAGAAAAGTACAATGAAAACCACGTTAAAGGACCTCATATTAAAAACGGAGTTACTATCGGTGCAGGTGCAATACTTCTGCCGAATATTACCATAGGAGAGAATTCGCTTGTCGGAGCAGGTAGTATAGTAACGAAAAACATATCCGAAAACGAGGTTTGGATTGGTTCTCCTGCAAGATATATCAAAAATATAGAAAATCTCACATAGGGAGAGAGGGGGGGGAAAAATTAGCCACTATTATCCTTATTCCTTAGTTGCTTAAACTTTTAAAACAATTAAGGGATATGGAAATACAAGGAATTACTCCGCAGGAATATGAAAGTATCTTTGCAAGTACTTATCATATTTTTAATAATGTTGAATTTTCAGAACTGAATAAGGATAAGTGCAAAGAACTACATTATTTAATATTGAAAGAATCTAAAATAAAATACGGACTGGAAAACAATAAAAAGATAAGAATTTCTTTGCCACCTTATTTTTACAATGATATTCATATAGCAAAAACATTTTCTGCATTGATAAGGAATAATGCAAAATATTATATTCAGATTTGAATTATCAATACAATATAAACAATTTTGCAATATTTGAAGAACACATAGAAAGAAGTGCAAGAAAAAATTTTCATAATCCACAAAAATATAATTTTGAATTTATAAAGTTAGACAGCACAAAAGTAAAGGATATTGAATGAGCGTATAATGTAATAAAGAAAAACAGAGAAAGTAAAGGATTTACTCTAAGAATGTCCTTGCAGGCGGTACAGGATACTATCAAAATTATACAAGCAAATTTCTTTGTTATGACATACGAGGATAATGATGTCGCTGGAGCACAAGTATTTCATGTTACAGAAGGGATAAATCAAGTTATCCTATTGGGGAGATGTTTCTGAGTTTGCACATCTACGAGTAATGAATTTCTTTACTTATAATCTTTGAATGTTATTATAACAAAGGATTACAGGTTTTAGATATCGAACCATCTACTGAAAATGGAATACCAAATTATGGACTTTGTGAATTTAAAGAAAATATCGGTTGCAATATCTCGTTGAAATTTACTTTTGAGTTGTAAGATATGTCAATCAAAAAACTTTTTGTAACTTTGCAAGTGATAACATGATGATATGCTTGCACATCAATTAGAAATATTAGACCAAATAAAACAGTCGGCGAAGGAAATTACACCCATTGGCAGTGAGATATTATTATTCGGTTCCCGTGCAAGAGGAACAGCAAGGGAAGATTCGGATTAGGATATTCTGATTTTATTGGATAAAGACGGAACGGCATCTTGGGACGATTATAACAATATTGGTTATCCTGTAAATGAACTGTTTTGGAATTTAAATCAAGATGTTAACACTATTATCCAAACAAAATCCAAATTGAAACAAAAAAGTTTTACTCCTTTTTATAAAAATGTAATGGAAGACGCAATAATGCTATGAGTTTAACTGACGAAGAAAGACAGCAAGTGATCAATTATCGAATAGAAAAGGCATTGAAAACATTAGATGATGCAAAGAAGGTGATTGAATTGCAGATGTGGGTTGCTGGTGCGAATAGATATGCGGCATACTATGCAGTATCTGCTCTGCTCATTGCGAACGGATTAAACGCAAAAACACACGAAGGCATAATAAGAATGTTTAATCTTCTCTTTGTAAATACAGAAAAGATAGGCACGACAATACAATATTTTATTTACAATGCGTTTGACTGGAGATTACGGAGATTGTTTTGATTTACAAGAAAAAGATGTAAAACCGATGCTTGTTCCTGCTGAAAAATTGATAAAAGAAGTAATAAAACTTATTCATAACAAATAGATATTTTGTATAAATTTTTTTCTTCATTTTATGAGATTCTTTTCAGAAAAGGAGAAAATATATTCAGAAAAGAATTTTATAAGAACTGGCATTTGGATTTCATCATATACTTTTATTCATTCTTAATTAATGCATAACATAGAATTAGTAACATATAATAGACTTTTCTTTGATAAGTCTCAAAAGTGGTTAAATGATAGTGAAATAAATTATTTGACAGATACAGGAGAATTACTTTCAGATGAGGAACGGGAAAGACGGTTTAACAATTTGCCGAATATGAAAGATTATAAGGTTTTTGGAGTGATGTATAATAAAGAACCTATCGGTGTCTGTGGGTTAAAACATATAATATCTTCACAATCAGAATATTTTGGATTTATTGGGCAAAAAACTCTATGGGAAAAGAGCTTGGCCAAATTATTTTGAGTTATATTGAATTCGGCGCAAGAATCTTAAATTTAAATAAACTGACATTAAGAGTTATAAAAAGAAATCTCCAGGCAATTAATTTATATAGAAAGCAAAAATTTGAAGTAATATCGGAGGATAATCAATATTTTTATATGTCGAAAGATATTAGATAAATTCTTTTAATAATAATATTTAACTTAGAATATTAAAATGCAGTACTAAATTATGATAAAGTTTTTAGATTTAGAGAAGATAACTTCGTTGTATTCAGAGGAACTGCACTGCGCAGCAAAGAGAGTCATTGATAGTGGTTGGTATTTGCAAGGCAATGAGAATGCAAACTTTGAAAACAATTATTCAAAATATATTGGAACGAATTATTGTATAGGAGTTGCGAACGGGTTGGATGCTTTGATTTGGATTTTCCGTGCCTATAAAGAATTAGGTTATATGCAAGATGGGGATGAAGTAATTGTTCCTGCGAATACTTACATCGCATCAATTCTTGCAATAACAGAGAACAATCTTATTCCTGTATTGATTGAACCAAAGTATGAAACGTTGGAAATTGATGAAGATTTAATAGAATCCCAAATCACAGAAAAGACTAAGGCTATTTTGATTGTTCATCTTTATGGGCGATGTGCATATACTGACAAAATTGGAGAAATCTGCAAAAAATATAATCTAAAACTAATAGAAGATAATGCACAGGCTCACGGATGTTACTTTGATAACAGAAAAACTGGTTCCTTAGGTGATGCAGCAGGGCATAGCTTCTATCCTGGTAAAAATCTCGGAGCATTCGGAGATGGCGGTGCAGTAACAACAAATAACAAAGATTTGGCAGACTGCATACGTGCATTGGCAAACTATGGCTCACAAAAGAAATATGTTTTCAAATATCAAGGCAGAAATTCTCGTCTGGACGAAATACAAGCGGCGGTATTGAATGTTAAATTAAAACATCTTGATAATGATAATGATCGCCGTAAAACTATTGCAAAATTTTATTATGATAATATAAAAAATCCAAGTATAGTTTTACCTAAACGGATGGATGACAAACAAAATGTATATCATTTGTTTCCAATTTTATCAAGTAACCGTGATGCATTACAGCAATATTTGACAGAAAATGGAGTGCAAACACTTATACATTATCCTATTCCTCCTCACAAACAAGAATGTTATAAAAACTGGAATACATTATCTTTTCCTATAACGGAAAGAATTCATAACGAAGAGTTATCATTACCGATTTCTCCGGTTATGACAATAGAAGAAGCAAAGCAAGTTGTTGAATTGTTGAATAAATTCTAAAGAAAATTTAATTTATCAGTCTTTACTCTACCATAATATAACCAATGAGTTATACTATTAATATTTATGCCCGAACAAAACGATAAAACTTCCTCATACCGCAGTATCTTTAAAGCAACATCTCTTTTCGGAGGTATCCAAATTTATCAGATAATTATAGGCGTTATTAGATCTAAGTTTGTTGCAGTTCTTTTAGGTCCTGCAGGAATTGGGATACAGGGATTGTATCTATCGGCAATACAACTTATACAAGAATTTTCCTCATTCGGACTTTCACGAAGTTCAGTAAGAAATGTTTCAGAAGCAAACGGCACAGGAGATATAAAACATATAAGTCGTACTATTGCAGTAGTAAAACGTTTGGTATGGATAACTGGATTATTAGGTTTAACGGTAACTGTCATTCTTTCTCCAATATTAAGTAAGACAACATTTGGTAATTATGATTATACTATACCTTTTATATTTCTTTCCATAACATTACTTTTAGACCAATTGAGTACTGGACAAAAGGTTGTGTTACAAGGAATGAGGAGACTGAAATATCTTGCTAAATCCACAGCAATCGGTTCAACGGTGGGATTGATAGTTTCTATACCTTTATATTATTTGCTTGGAGTCAAGGGTATTGTTCCTACATTGATACTTAATTCTGTTACAACATTATGTCTAACTTGGTATTTCTCAAAAAAAGTAAAAATAGAAAAAAATATTGTAACAAATAAACAAACTCTGCAAGAAGGGAAATCTATGCTGAAAATGGGCTTAGCGATGAGTATAAGTAGTATTCTTTCTTTAGCGTTTGCTTATATTTTACGAGGTTTTATTCGTCATGAAGGAGGAGTAGAGCAAGTTGGTTTATTTACTGCTGGATTTGCAATACTTAATACATCCGTTGGAATGATTTTTAATGCAATGATTACAGATTATTATCCACGTTTAGCAGCTATAAATAAGGATAATTATCAATGTAAGGAATTAATAAATCAACAATGTGAGGTTGGTACTTTAATAATGACTCCTATGCTTCTATTTTGCTTGATCTTTATGCCTATTATTATTTCTTTGTTATATTCCAAGAAATTCTTGGAGGTAAATAATTATATTATGTGGGCTATTCCTGGAATGTTATTTAAATTAAGTTCATGGGCGATAGCTATACTCTTTGTAGCAAAAGGAACTGCAAAGTTATACGTAGGAAATGAACTTACAGGAAGTATAATGAATTTTGTTTGTAACATGATTGGATATTATTTTTGGGGACTTACAGGTTTAGGTATAAGCTTTTCTGTCGGGTATTTTATATATTTTGTGAAGCTCTATTTGACAGCAAAAATAAACTATAAATTTGCTTTTACAGTAACATATAGAAATATGTATTTACTATCATTTTTTCTTACTGTAGTTTGTTTATTCAATATGTTATTTTTACAAAGTTCATTAAAATATATTACTAGTATAATACTTCTATCTATATCTTTTATATTATCCATAAAAGGATTGAATAAAAGAATGAATATCTTACAATTTTTAAACAATCATGAAAAATAATCCTTTAGTTTCACTTTGTTTATTTTTCTATAATCAAGAAGATTTTGTTGATGACGCTATTAATGGAGCTATTTCTCAAACATACGGTAATTGCGAAATAATACTTTCTGACGATTGTTCCACTGATGCGACCTATGATAAAATTAAAAGTTTCACTAAGGATTATCATGGTTCTAAAAAAATCATAATCAATAGAAATCCAATAAATTTAGGTTTAGTTTCTCATGTAAATAAAATATTATTTGAATTATCAAATGGGGATATTGTTTGCTTACAAGGAGGTGACGATGTTTCCTTGCCCAACAGATTGCAAGATACCGTAAATTATTTCATAAGATATCCAAATTTATCTGCATTGACAATGTCTTATCATGTCATAGATAAATATAGTGAATACATTAAAGATTGTAAAACAGAAAAAGATTATATTTTAAATATTCGAAATACACAATATTTAGCGTCTTCTAATATGATGTGGGGACTAACCGGTCTAGCCATATCTAAAACAGTCTTAAATACCTTTGAACATTTAGATGACGATTGTCAAACAGAAGATAGTACGTTAAGATTCAGAAGTATACTTATAGGCGATGTTTTAACATCTGCTATTTATGGACTAAATTATAGAATTCATGATAAAAATATTAGCCAGGGTGCTATAATATTTAATCTAAAAACTATTCCTATTGCAACTCAATATGAAAAAGATTTATTCCTTATGAAGAATATATTGAAAAAGTACATTTACAATATATTAACTAAAAAAATACAATTTTATATAAGAAATAGAAATTTGTCTGAAAAATATGCTATCTCAAGTAACAAAATGCATAAATTATTTATCAAAATAATACAAAAACTATATGTTACATCATATAAAATATACATGCGTTTTCTAATATATATTCCTAAAATATACAAATATTTAATTACTTCCCTTAAAACTATTTTCATCAAATTATATAATCTTTTATATTTTCTTATTTATAAAAAAAATCTTATTGTAATAAATGGAAGTTTTTTACAAATTGGTAAGTATATTAGCAAAATAAACATTGGAGATGATATTAATTATGATATTGTAAAATTTCTTTCTAACAAAAGAGTAATAAATTATAGTAACATTGCTTTAAAAAATTATATAAAATTACAGAAATATATTTGCATTGGTTCCATTATAAATCATTTTACTGATAAATATACTGTTATATGGGGAAGTGGTGCAATATATGGAGGAACTTATCAGTTGCCAAATAAACCTTTGAAAATATGTGCGGTAAGAGGTAAATTAACAAGAGAGTATCTTTTATCACAAGGCATTTATTGCCCTGAAATATATGGAGATCCAGCGTTATTGTTACCTTATATTTATATGCCACAAAATATAGAAAAGAAATATAAAGTGGGAGTTATTCCTCATATGGTAGATTTTAATTTACCAAATGTCCAAAAGTTAAAAGAAATATATGGAGATTCAATATTGATTATCGACCTACATAAATACAAAAATTGGAAAAATATAATTGACCAAATAAATCAGTGTGAATTTGTTATTTCCTCATCTCTTCATGGATTAATATTCGCAGACGCGTATCATATTCCTAATATATGGATAACCCTTTCAAACAATCTTTTGGGAGGTAAATTTAAATTTTTAGATTATTTTTCTTCCGTCGAAAGAACCGAAATTGAGCCATTTGATTACACTGGTAATCAAGAAATAAAATTAGCGTTTTTAGAACAATACGTAAAAAACTATAAGCAAATTAAATTTGACATACGACCACTAATAGAATCTTGTCCATTTATTGATAACAATATTAAAGCATATTTACAAAAAAAGGTAGTATATAAATAAAATTTCAATATAATATTATGTAAGTTATAATACATTCAAATATATTATCATCTCATAATAAATAGATGTTCAGTTGGTTATATTAATAAAGAGCATTACAACTTAGTATATAATAAAATGACTATAACTTATGAGAAGTTTAATTATTAAAATACTTCATTTAATTCATTCTCTCACTCTCTATCCATATCGTAGATATCAACATTTAAAATTTAGATCTATTGGAAATAATGTTGTGATATCCGATCATTGCGTATTTACCTATAATACTGTTTCTATAGGAAACAATGTTTTTATCGGGCATGGCTGCACAGTTCAATCCGCACATGCATATATATATATAGGAAATCATGTAATGTTTGGTCCTGGAGTCAATATTCACGGAGGAAATCATCGTACCAATACGGTGGGACAATATATGAAAGATATTAAAAAAAATTTTGGAGATGACAAAGATGTTATAATTGAAGATGATGTTTGGATAGGAGCCAATGCCATTATTCTTGGGGGGAGAAATGGTATTAGTATTGGAGAAGGTTCTGTTATAGGAGCAGGAAGTATTGTAACCAAAGATGTCCCTCCTTATTGTATAGTTTCTGGTAATCCAGCTAAAATTATAAGAAAACGTTTTGATGAGTCTACAATTATTATGCATAAATTTCTACTTAATAATAAAAAATAAATAATATATGACACATAAAAACTTGCTATTTATAATAGATGGATATTATCAAGGAGGATCTAATCGGAGTCTAGAAAATCTCTTATCCTTTATAAAGGATAACTACCATATACATATATATAGTCTGCGTAAAACAAAGAATACCTCATATAAATCGATATACGGACAATATAATATTATTCAATCATCATTAATTTTTAGTCTTATTTATAATTTTAATCTTATAAAAAGATTTAGAAGTATAATTTTGTGGTGGTTTCATATAGATGTATTTCATTTTCTTTGGAGTAAAGAAATGAAATATATCTATAAACGGATAAATGTAGACATAGCTATTGGTTTCCAGGAAGGAGATACACATTATTTTGCTTCATACTTCTATAATAAAATATATTGGATCCATTGTGATTTCGCGTATCCACATAGCTTTCACAAATATTATGACTTTTTTTATAAAAAAAATACAATAGTAAAAATTATTTGCGTTTCTGAATATACGGCAGCAAGTTTTAATTCTTATATCCATAATGGAAATAATGCAGATTATTTACTAAATACGATAAATATAGATAATATAATCGAACAGTCTAATAAAAATATTACTGATATTGATGATACTAACTTTTCTATAATTTCAATAGGACGATTTGTTGCTTTAAAACAATTTCATTTAATACCACGTATAGTCAATGCTATAAATTTAATGAATCCGCAAACTGATTTCAAATGGTACATCATCGCAAGTGGCTCTGAAGATATGAAATTAACAATCAACGAAATCAATAAATACAATTTAGAAAAACAAATAATTATTTTAGGAGAAAGGAATAATCCATATCCATATTACAAAAATGCAGATTTAACAGTCTGTCTTTCAAGGTCTGAATCTTTCTCATATATTTTATTTGAATCTATGATTTTAGGGACACCTGTGATTTCTAATAACTTTCCTGTTGCACAACAACTTATAGATAATAAGTATGGCATAGTTTGCCATATAGATTTAATTGCTTATGAAATATTTAATTTATTAAATAATAAAAAAAAATATTTAAAGTTAAAAAACAATTTAAAATATTTCACATATCCTAATAAAGAAATTCTCCTTAAATTTGAAAAAATAATTTCAGGCATTTTATAAAAAAATGATGCTAAATAAGTTTTTCGTATTTCTAACTGTTGTCATTGAAAAGATATATAATAAGAGTAAGACCTATATTGGCAACTTATTTGCAAAATCTTACCTTCAATGGCAGGGTGCGAAGTTTAACGCAAGTCAAGTTCATTTTCATGGATATACTTATATTCGTATAGGCAAGAATGCTCAAGTAAAAATCGGAGATGATTTTGTAAGTAACAGCGGAGTATATAATGCAATAGACAATAAAGTTTGTTCCAAGATAGTTGTAGGAGAAAATGCAAAACTAACTATAGGCAACCAATCAGGGATGTCAAATACAGTGTTGTATTGTGTTGATGAAATAACAATAGGAGACTATGTCAATATAGGAGCAGGTTGTTTAATTATGGATACCAATTTTCACAGCACTTATTGGAAAGACAGAGAAGACAGAACGAAAGACTGTAAGTTGAGAAAGAATTCTCCTATAAATATCGGTAACTATGCCTTTATTGGAGCAAACTGTATTATTTGCAAAGGTGTAACGATAGGTGATAAATCTATGATAGCAGCAGGCAGTGTTGTTGTCAAAGATATTCCTCAAGGAGAAATCTGGGGCGGTAATCCCGCTAAGTTTATCAAAAATATTGAACAGTAAAAGAAGAAATATAAACTATTTATTCTTTCGACAAAAAAGACGAATATATCTTAAATAAAAACTACTATATAATATTCCGAATAATTGATACCTAAAAAAGAAGTCGTTTCACAAAATTATTATGAGAGATTAGTAAATTATTTTCAGAAAAGAAAAAATTCTTTTGCGGGATTATTTTATAGAAAAAAATAGTATCTAAACCTACATCATATGTTATTATTCAATTTATAATGAAGATAAATATAAATAAAATATTTCTTTGGGGGTTGATACTGATTCCTATTTTTCAATGCATCACTCCTTTTGCAATATTTTTTATACGAGGACAACGTATAATATTTGTAATATTACTATTAGTATTATTTTTAGGAGCATATAAAAAGTTATCCGAACAATCTAGATTCGGGACAAGTTTTCTTTTTCTCATTGGTAGTTCTTTTCCGTTCATTTTATCCACTTTTATAAACGATTCGTTACCAAATGTCGGAAATTGGTTGATGCTTTTATATGGAGCTATGCTTATAACTATAAAAGATTGTTACAAACAATTTGTTATTCATAAATTTGTCATGATTATATCTGTCATTATAGCATTATCTATTCTTGAATTTCTACTATTACAAGCAACTGGATTCGGAATAAAAATAGCAGTGGTTTATAGGAATGATATACAGCCTTTTCAAGAATATATTCTCAATTTCGTACCCATAAATCACTCAGGTTACAGTCGTTTTCAAAGTATAACTGATGAACCAGGAAACATTGGAACTTTTGCTGGATTCATGTTATTTGCATTAAATAATGAAAAATATAAGAAACAAATGTTTATATTTCTAATTGCGGGGTTATTATCTATGAGTTTTGCGTTCTACGTTATATTGATTATTTGGTTATTTTATTATTGTTTCACTTCAAAAGGCAAATTTAATTATATTTTAGTTATATTTTTATTATTTCTACTATTTTATTTTTTCTTTGGTGAGGAAATTTCAAAATATATATTCAATAGATACGAATCTGACAATTATGATAATCGTTCTACTGCAAATTTTGAGTTAGAATTTAATAGATTCAATTCTGGAAATATAACAAATAAACTACTTGGGATGGGTTACAATTCTATTTATGAAAATGTGGAATTTGTTAATTCTGTTGGACTTAAAGCAAATTTATATATGTTTGGTTATTTAGGAATAGGTATATTATTTCTATCACATATTATAGTTTTCTTTAGACTAAATCATTTTTATTTAAACAGTATTGCATTTTTTATTGTATTCTGGATATCTTTTTATCAAAGAGCAAATTTTTATGATACTCATAATTTAATCATATATCTATCTTTATATTGTCTATATCTCAATGTTCCTTCCAATAAAAGCATCGAGCAAACCAATATAATTAAAAAATTAAATAGTTCTTAATTACTATGAATTCTATATGTTTTATCACTAAAGGCGATCTGAGAAACAATACAAACTCTAAGAGAGCTTTAGGAATGGCTATGCCATTGCATAAATTAGGATGGGATATTTCTATCATCATGCTTGATACTCCAGAAAATCACAAGCAAATAGATTTATCCTGTTCTACTGCTATACGTGTTTATTATTACACACATGCCTATCAAATAAATAATATTGTACGATCAATAAAACCATATATAATATATATTAATAGCCTATTATTCTCAGATATTTTTTACATTAGGTACAAATGTAAAAAAATTGTAGAATATTGTGAGTTATATTCTGAATATGAAGACTACTCTTTTATCAAAAGATTAAAACATAAATTTTCTAATTATTTTGCAATATTTTATTCTTCAGGACTTGTTAGCGCCAGTCTATATATTAAAAACTTCTTTGATGAAAAGACAAAATTACCTATACTATATTTACCGTATGCATACAATCCGACTGTAACATATATAAAACATAAAGAAGATATAAAATCTAACATTATTAAATATGAAGATAAAATTAATTTTATCTATCTCGGCACTATCGTAAGATATTATGGAATATTTACTATTCTTAAAGCAGTTCTAATTTTATCAAGAAAATATAATAATTTCAGAGTTATTGTTTGTGGCCAAGGTAAAGACTATAGTAATATCTTAAAATACATAGAAGAAAATAATCTGAAAGATTTCATAGTTGCACCTGGATTTGTTGAAGAAAATGATATTCCCGATTATTTTTCTATTGCAGATGCTTTTCTTTCTCCTATTTTTGATACAACTCGAGACAAAGCACGATGTCCAAGCAAGTTATATATGTACTTACCGTATGAAAAACCTATAATTACATGCAAAATAGGAGAACCTTATCAAACATTAGGTGCGGAAGGGTTATATTATGAACCGGATAATTCAGAACAATTAGCCTTAAAAATGGAAGAAGTCCTTTTGGGAGAGAAAACGACAATAAATATAAATGCCGATAATCATAATTGGATGGCACGTGCAATAGAATTTGAGAAGTGGGTAAAAACTATAAAATAATAAATATTTTATGAAAATATTACACATAATATCATCACTTGAAATAGGAGGTGCGCAAAAACTTCTTACTGATATTCTTCCTTTAATAAATACTATTCAGAATAATGTAGAATTATTAGTAATTGAAAATAGAGAAAATGCTTTCTCATCTATTTTAAAAACAAATAAAATACAAATACACTCTCTTAATCTAAAATATAATAATCCATTATCAATTATAAAAATAAGAAGTTTTCTAAAACACTACGATATCATTCATGTCCATTTATTTCCAACACTATATTTTGTTGCAATAGCTTCCATCGGACTAAAATCTAATCTTATATATACAGAGCATTCTACTTATAATAGACGAAGATATAAAAAATGGCTAAGAAATATAGAAAAGTTCATATATTCTAAGTATAAAAAAATTATATCAATAAGTCCGACTACACAAGAAAATCTATTATTATGGTTACAGGAAAATCATAATCCCAAATTCATTGTAATAAACAATGGTATAGATTTAGAAAAATTCTTACCTAAAAATAATTTCGAAAGAAAAAATACCATAATAATGGTATCAAGATTTAGTATGCAAAAGGATCAAGACACAGTTATTAAGGCAATGCAATATGTCAATGATGATGCAACTTTAGTTTTTGTTGGTGATGGTGAAAGAGTAGATATTTGCAAACTATTAGTCAATAAATTAAACTTACAAAACAGAATCTCTTTCTTAGGTTCAAGAAACGATATTCCTGAATTATTAACAAAATCTTACATAGGTATTCAATCATCTCATTGGGAAGGTTTTGGTTTGACAGCTGTTGAAATTATGGCAAGTGGAATCCCAATAGTTGCTTCTGATGTTGATGGACTAAGACAAGTTGTTGAAGGAGCTGGAGTCTTATTTAAAAATGGAGATGAAAAAGATTTAGCAAAAAAAATAAATAATCTCTTATCTGATAAAGACTATTATGATACTATTGCAGACAAATGTTTAAAAAGAAGTAAAATTTATGACATACATCATATGGCAAATCAATATACTAAAATATATAAAGAAATATTAAGTAAATGAAAAAATACAGAGATATTCTCTATTTTATAAGATCATTGTGTTTTATTTATCTGTATATCCCTCATTTACTGCTATATTATAGGGGGGGGGTAAAGTA
>JAFTFU010000164.1 GCA_017458285.1 Clostridia bacterium
AAAAATGTCGAATTTAATGAAGATTTATATTTATATAAATTTGGTAACAGACTAATGCTAGATTATATAAATGAAAATAAAATAATTATATGTAATCAAAATTTAGAAATTGAATATGTAAATGTAGATTGTACGGAAAATAATGAAGAATATGAATATTTTGTTTATCAGGAGGAATATCTATATAAAAATAAAAGATTATACTTTAACAATGCAACGGGCGAAATAATTTATTTTGCAGAAAATGGAGAAGTTACAAATGAAAAAATTAATATAGATGCTATAAATGAAACGATTATAAAAGATTATTTAGAGATAAATAAACGATTGAAAGAATCAAATAATGTTACAATTAACGATTTTATAAGGTTTTTCGCGATTAATAAAAAAAGAGTTTAGTTAGAAGATGAGGAGAGGAAATGGCACTAATTGTCTTTTTTACGTGTATTTTATGTTCGATTATCATTTGGGATTTTATTAAAATTCAAAATCTTAATAAAAAAATAATAAGGAAAGACGAAGAAATAAGGAAAATAAATGTCAATAATTCGTTATTAAAAGATTGGCTTATTGTTAGACAAAATGGTATTAATCTAGCAGATTGGTTAGAGGTAAACGGAATACATAAAATAGTCATATATGGGTATGGAATACTTGGAAAAGCTTTCTTTGTAGAAATGCAGAATTCAAATGTAGAAGTGGTAGCCATTGCTGATAAAAACTATAAAAATATTTATGCAAATGTACCAGCGGTTGGCATAGATAGTATTCCGGAATGTGATGCGATAATAGTGTCTGTGATTAACTATTATGATGAAATAGAACAGCAATTAGTTACTAAATGCAGATATCCAATAATTTCGCTAGAAGACGTTATATATGGAGTAGGGTATAAATTTGATGAATGAGAGATTATGCATAGCAACTTGGGTTTATGGAAGAAAATATCAAGGATGGATTCCTGTTTATGTTTATTCCATAAAAAAGAATTATCCGGAGTATGATATAAAAATATTTGTCGATGGTATGCTATCAATTGGAATAAAACGCCTACTGGAAAAATATAAGCTAACTGATTCGGTACAAATAATAGAAAATATTTTAAAAAAAGATAACTTTCCATTGAAAAGTGATATGGAAAAGAGATGTATTAGGTGGCTGATCGGGGGAGACAGATTTAAAGAATATGATTATGTGTATATGGGTGATATAGATATTTATATAGTTAAAGAAGAGGAGGATTTATTACAGCAACACATAAAAATGATACAAAAAACCAGATGGAATTATAGTAATGCGATTAGATTAACACTTGTTGATTATTACAAATATAGAAAAAAATTGGATAGTAGGCATCTCATGAGACTTACAGGATTGCACTTTATTAAAGTTAATGAATATTACAAGCAAATAAAAAAAGCTCAACAAATTGTTTTAAAATATCTGTTAAGTAAAAAGCGGATTAGATTTATAGATGACTTATTCTTTAAAGATGATGAGAGGTGTTTGTGGCTAATTATATTTTTAGCACATCTTGGATTCCCTAAAGAGTCTTATGAATTATCCAGTGATAATATAAGACCATTACATGGAGTTCATTTTGCACAAGGTAGAGAATATATTATATACAAAGACCTTTTTAGAAAAAACGAAACGCGAAACAAAGAACATAAGGTATATTTTGATAAATTCAGGCAGGAATATAACAGTGATTTTGAATTGCGTAAACTTGTGTTTGATTCGCCTTTTTATATCTTGGAAATAATAAAGAATACTTGTGGAGTTTGGGGAGCCACTTTGTCTAGAAATGAAATTAACACCATTTAATAGTATAAAAAAATTTTTTAATACTAAAACTATAATGATCATAGTTCCACATCAAGATGACGAATTATTTTTATGCGGAACGATTATGGGTCTTTTAAAAGGAAATAGACAGAATGTTTTTATTGTCTTTACAACAAATGGTGATTATGGAAATGATTTTAACGAGAGAAAAATTGAAAGTATAAAAGCTCTTTCAAAATACGGAATAAATAAGGAGAATATTATTTTTTTGGGATATGGAGATCAATATAATACTCCATATAAGCATTTGTATCATGCGCCAAATAATGATGTGACTACATCGAAGGCAGGATATAAAGAAACATATGGTGAAGATTTTTGTTTTAAACAATGGAATGTTCATCACGAATATACAATTGAAAATTATATATATGATATACGTGAAATAATAAAATTGATTTTACCTGACATTATATTTAGTAATGACCTGGATTGGCACCCAGAGCATAGATTTACTTCATTGATATTGGATCGTGTTTTGGGTGAAATATTAAAGGAAAATAAAAATTATAGGCCATATATTTTTAAAGGATTTATATATTTTATAGGTTGGGATGGAGTTAGTGATTATAGAAAGATAAATTTGGGGAGGACAAAAAAACCAACTAGAAGTAAAAGCTTTGATAAAAGATTTGACGTAGGAAACCCTTATTTTAAGTGGAATGATAGACTATGTTTTCCAATAGATTATCAATTAACATTAAAGAAAAAGAATACACTATTTAAAGCAGTTTCTAAATACAAATTTTCTAAAAATGCAAAGCGATTTTATGAGAGCATGATGAATGCTGATGCAATTTTTTGGCAGAGAGTAACAACTAATGCAGCACTTCATGCAACTGTTAATGTTAGTAGCGGAAATGAAAACTACTTAAATGATTTTATCATCGTTGATTTAAATGATATTACGAAAAAAAACAGTATGGATTTTGAAGCGTCGGTTTGGAGACCAGCTAATTCTGATAAACAGCCAAAAATTGATATGGTTTTCGACCAGCCAATTATAGCAAATACAATTGTACTGTATAGAGATATTTATAGCTATTCAAAAGAATGTGTACATTACTCTATAGAATATAAATATTTGATAGATGAAAAAGAAGAGACAGAAATAATTGAGGGCTGCATAAAAGAATACGATTTGCGAGTAGATATTGATTTGAAAAAAGATTATATGCTCACAGATTTGCACATTCAACTAGATAATAATTCAATTGGCTTTACAGAAATCGAAGTAAACAAAACACAAATGATTCAATTTATTAAAATTATAGTTAATGGTGATTATGCATATGATTATCACATTGGGGAAAAAACAGATATTGTAGACTTAAATTTAAATGTTTACGGATTAAAAAAAGAGGATGTTATTGTTGATGTAATTGAGCATATACCTCAAAAAGAACCTATCAAAATAAAAAATAATAAACTATACATAGGTGATAGGATAAAAAAATGTTATATAAAAGCTTTTTTTAGTAAAAACCCTGAGGTGTATGATGTTGTTTGTTTGAGGAGATAATAAATATGAATAAAGAAGAATATTATATAGTTCGAGTAAAAAAATATATAAATCGACTCCAAAAAATATCAAAAAAAACACATCATACAACGATGGAAGATGCGGCTGACAGGCTTTATATAAAAGCATATATTGAGTCTTGCATGTCATATATAAAGGATAATAGTTTGATTTTGGAATTTGATGGTGGTGTCGTATATGCTCCAGCCATAATAAAAGAAAAGGGAGGAGAAGTTGAATATGCTACAAAAAAAGGTAGGTTGGAAAAGTACAATATTATCACACATGAATTCGATATAAAAAGTGAAATAATAGAAAAAGAGTTTGATTTAATAATTGCTACACAGATGTTGAGTAGTTTCGTGAATCCGATTGATATAATGAAAAAATTAAAAAAAATGTTAAAACCTGGGGGGATTCTAATTGTTACAACATCTGGACCTGCATATCCTAAAGTAAAAGGCCAAATTGCTTTTTATTCCAAAGAGGGACTTGTGGAAATAGGTAGAAGTGTTTTTGGAGTAAAAAATGTAAAAAATGTAATGTCTTATGGGGATTTTTTTTCATCTATATGCATGCTGAATTATTTAAGTAACAAAATATATCTTGGAGAAGAAGATGTATTTGATTATAAACATGAGGTCATTAATGGGATTTTATGCACAAATGAAATTAAAAAATAATTAAGACCATAAGAAGAGAAGGGGTTATGTTTATATGGATAAAATTGCAATATATGGTTTGGGAGGTAATTTTCGAAAATATAAAGAACTTTTTACATCTGAAAGATGTATGGGTGGTGAGATTGTAGCATATTCAGATAGGGAACAAAAAAATATTGAGAAGTATGTTAATCCGAAAGACCTATTAGCGATGGATTTAGATGTAATTGTAGTTACATGTGAGAAATATGAGGAAGTTAAAAATGAATTGAATGATGAAAGTGATGATTCTTGTAACATCCGGACAAGATTCTTGAATTATCCGGACATGTAATCTTCTATTATCCGGACAAGCGTTCTTGAAACATACGGACAGCCGTTCTTGTAATACTCGGACAGCATTCCTTAATCATCCGGACAAAT
>JAFTFU010000165.1 GCA_017458285.1 Clostridia bacterium
ACTGAATTATATAAGCGTATCTTTAAATATATTTTAACCGATAATGGTGGCGAATTTCAAAGACCAGAAGAACTTGAAACAAGTATTGATGGTACTAAAAGGACTTCTATATATTATTGCGAACCGAACCGTTCAGATCAAAAAGCAAAAGCAGAAAAAAACCATGAATACATTAGATATATAATACCTAAAGGAACCTCTATGGTTCACTATATTCAAGATGATATTGATTTAATGATGAGCCATATCAATAGTACAGCTCGAGAAATTCTTAATTTTGCTATACCATATGACATGGCTACTCTATATATCGGTATGGATAAGATGAAAAAATTAAATATTTATAAAATCCAACCTGACGATATTATACTAAAACCTTATTTAATTAACAATAAAAAATAGAAAAATATGTTAGATAAAGTAACAAAAAAAGTGGAATTTAGTCTTGGACAATTTAAAAATTCCACTTTAAATTTTAAATTTTGGTACTTTTTGATTTTTACATAATTTTACTATTTTCTTCAAAGCTGGCATTTAGTCTTGGATTTGGAACTGGAATTTACTTTTGGAATTAAGCTTTTATTTTACTTTTTTATGTTCTAGTAAACTCTATGTCTTATTCTCATCACAAATATTTAAGAATCTTTCTAAAGCCCAAACTAACCATTTTTGGTCACCATTCATATCATTTGTACAATTTTTCCAAAATTCATCTCTCGTTGGTCCTTTCCATTCCGCTAACCATTCTGCCATCGGTCTTGGCATCGAGATTTTCTTTGGAATATCAATATTAGGGTATAATCTTTTGAAAACTTCTCGTACAAGATATTTACTTTCACCATTTTGTATTCTTTTATAATCTAATGGTACTGAAAGATATGTCATTAAATATGGACTTTTGAATTCTATTCCAGCACATTTACATGCATTCATATAACTCCCCATGCTTGTTTTTAAAGTAAAATTTCTTAAAAATTCATGTACGTCTACAATTCCATCTTTTTCAAATTTCTTCATCGGTTCATTTATAACTTCATAATCTTTTAATGCCAAATACGGTAGAACATAACAATATCTTTCTATCCATCTTCCAACAGTCCAATCATTAAAGAAAAATAAATCTAATCCACCATAATTTATATCACTTGTTTCTCCAAAAATTAGTCTTTCATAACCATCCTGTTTTGCTTTTAAAGCTGCCTTATATATTTGAACTTCAATAGAATGTATCGGTGCTCCCTTACTCTTCATAAGTAATGGTGCATATTTCTCCATATCTTCCCAATATATTTCAACCACTTCATGTTCTAATCCACATTCCTTTACATATTTTGAAGCCTGTGGTACTTCATTTGTAACTTCCTTTCTAGGAACTATACATTTGAAAGTATATACTTTGCTTCCTTTAGGCATATATTTTGCAAGTACAGCAGAATCAATTCCTCCCGATAAAGCTAATGCTGCCTTTCCATCGTTTGTCCATTCTTTCATCATTTTCTTCATAGCTTCTTCTAGTTCAAAACTATTTGATACTGGTATTCTTGGAAAATCTACTTTAAAATGCGATGGCGTAAAATCCTTTGAAAAACATTTATTTTCATCTACTATAGCACGATACATCAAAAAAGAACTCATACAGTATTTTTTATCAACTTCCATATATTATTTCTCCTTTTTATATTTTTTATTTTATTATTTCGGATTTTTTTCCATTTTTTGCACACAATTCTTTCAATCTGGTTGATGAACGATTTTGAACTCGTGGGAAATATATTATTTTAATTCCTGCTAATGCTAATTCTTTTTCGTACTCATTCCATTTATCAGTATTATACCAATCATCTCCCACAAACAAAATACTTGCATTAAGTTTCTTACATGCACTTAATTTGTCCATATCATTTTGTGGAACTGCTAAATCTACATATTTGCAGCTTCTTACAATTTCAATTCTTTCCTCAAACGGAACTATAGGTTCTCTTCCTTTATATGATACCAAATCATCAGTAGTTACTCCTACTACAAGTTTATCACATAAACTTTTCGAATTTTTTAATAAATGCAAATGTCCTATATGAAATAAATCAAATACACCTGTTGTATAACCAATTACCATATTAATCATTCTCCTTAATTTACAAATTTTATTTTTACTTATTAACTTTTCTTTTTCGCTACTTACTTTATCCTTTTGGTAATTTTATAACTGATAAAATTATCTTCAAATTTTTCTTTCTATCTCTTCGCATTTTTGGAGTTAGTTCTACGTCTAAATCACGCATATTAATGCTAAATTTAAACACATCGACAACTTTTTTATCTGTAACCCCAACAGAAAAGTATCCCATCCTGCTTTTCTGTCTACATGATACCCTTTCATTACTTTGTATCTTGGAATGATGTCTTTCATTACCCTTGTTTCTATATGTCCAACGTGTGGTTTTCCGTTTGCTGTTGGTGGTCCATCATAAAACGTAAAATACCTTCCTTCTTTGTTCATGTTAAAGTTCTTTTTTATGATATTTTTTTCTTTCCACCCTTTTGCTACTTCTCGTTCCATTCCGACAAATCCGTCTTTTAATTCTACTTTCTTGTACATCACATTTCCTCCTTTTTTTGTTTGTGGTTTGTTTCTTTAAATATAAAAAATCCACTTCAATCCTTTTACTAAGGACGAAATGGATTTGTTCCGCGGTACCACCTTTATTAATAATCTTTGTTATTCTCTCATTACACTTTAACGCAGCTATACGGCAAGGCTTACTTATATGTTTAAATCGTACTTTTGGGGCACTTTTATATGCTCTTTAAATTTGCTTGTTGGTTAATGGCTTGTTGTACAGACTTATTACATTTTTCAGCTTTGCAACTTGAACATGGTGATAATAAATAATTTTTACTTTTGTGGCTCTCACCTTTCCCACATTCTCTGTTAAAGATATTTTATTATTTATCGTGTCCTTGTTATTGTTTTTCTCTTTTTTATGTTTATAATAATAACACTTTTTCTTTTTTTCGTCAACCACTTTTTTGTTTTTTAATATTAATTTTGAAAAATACGTTTTCTGACAATATAGCCATTAGTTACTATATTGATATAAAATGTTAAATTCTTTTAAAACGTTTTCTGCTAATTTAGCCATTTGTGGCTAAATTAAGACAAAATGTTAATTTTTTAAAAAACATTTTGTCTCATTTTTTATATTTTATTCTTCAATTAGTGAACATCCACATAAAGGTACATCAATAATCTTATCTGTTTCTAAATTTTTTAGTACTCCATACGTAGTAAGATCTTCTTTATATATTTTTTGAACTAGGTATTTTTCTCCTTCGTACATAACTTTACAATTTTCTTTTATATTTGACCATATTCTCATAACATATCATCTCTTTTCTTTTAAATTCATACAATTAATTATATTATACCTTATATACAGTAAATATTTTGTAGAATTTTGTCGAAAGAGAATTTTTTTAATCAAAATATTGACTTATCTCTTGAAGCTTTTCAAAATTCTTCTGTCTAAAAACGTCGTAGGCTACTATTGCTACTGAGTTTGATAGGTTTAGAGACCTCAAAGTTTCTCTCATTGGAATTCTAATAGTTTTATCTAAATATTTTTTTAAAGTGTCTTCTGGTAATCCTTTTGTTTCTTTTCCAAATAATAAAAATATATTATCCATATTTTTATAGTCTACATCTGAATATACATGTTTTCCTTTTGTAGTTACAAAATACATGTTATTTTCTTCAGGTTTGTATTTTTCCAAAAATTTTTCAAATGAGCTATGTTCTTCAATTTCTAGTTTGTCCCAATAGTCTAAGCCTGCTCTTTTTACTTGTTTTTCTGATATACTAAACCCTAATGGATATACTAAGTGTAATTTTGCTCCAATTGCAGCACATGTTCTTGCTATATTTCCTGTATTTTGCGGAATTTCTGGTTCTACTAATACTATATTTAAATTCATTTTTTATTTCCTTCCTATTTTTACTTTTTCATTATAACTAATAAATTTTACTTATCTTGATTTTTTTTTAAATATTTTTAATTTTTTACATAAATTGTTTGTGTGTTGTATGCAAGTTCGACTTTTTCGTTTTCTAATACTTGCATTATTTGATAATTAATTTGCTCTTTAGCTCCTAAAAAGTCTATATACGTTGTTTGAGTAACATATACAATTACAATTAAGCTTATGCCGTTATCAGAGATTTTTTCAAATCTTACAACCTCAGAACCAGGTATTACGATTTCTAGTTTTCTTAGAGCTTTTTCAATCTTTTGTTTTACAGCCTCAACTTTATAAAGTGGCGTATTTAGTTCTAGTTCTATGTTTGCAGTATATCTTCTTTTTTCCATTTCACTATAATTTAAAATTGCAGCTTCGCTCATCTTAGAATTAGGTATATGAAGTACTGAATTTTCAGGTGTACGAATACTTGTGCTTCTGAATTTTATGTCTTCTACTGTTCCTTCTTTATCGTCTATTTTTATATAATCTCCAACTTTAAATGGCTTATCTAAAAATATTGCAATTCCGCCAATTAAACTTTTTGCTGTGTCTTGTGCTGCAAGTGTTATTACAACACCGGTAATTCCAAGACCTGTTATGAAACCACTTATGTCATATCCAAGTTCAGATATACTTATAAATATTGCGACAATATATACTATTACTTTGATTAGCCTTATTAAAAGTTTTGTTGTTGTTTCATCAGCATCTTTGTTTGCTTTTGAATGTAGTTTTCTAAGCCACATATTCTTTTCGTCTAGTCCAGCATCAAATGCTTTTGCTACCATTAATATCATAAATATTTTAAAAGTTTTTGTTACAATATTTTCAATTTCTGTTCCCAAGTTTAAAATATTTTTTGATATGATGAATGCTACATATACTCCTAAAAATTTTATAATTGTTTTTAATTGCCTATATAATGGATTTTTTCTAGCTTCAACCTTTTTGTGTTTGTCTTTTGGCATTATTATTTTTATTATTAATTTTGATATTGATGAACTTAGTAGAAAAGTTATGATTATTACTGCTAATGCTATTATTATTGGCATTGCTGTATCAATACTTATATTTGTTATTATATTTTTTAGTTCAAACATTTTATTTTCCTTTCGCATTTAATATATTCTAGTTATACTATATTTTTTGATTTTGTTCAATACATTTTTTTATTTTTTATTTTTATTCTTGAATTTTTTCTATAATAATTCTATTGTCATTAGTTGCTCTTTTTTCTATTTCTTCTGCTCTATAGGAGCATATTTTATATTCGTTTTTTCCATCAAATTTTATGGTTACTGATTTTGTATAGAATCTTTGTTTTGTCGGCATAAATTCTGTTATTACAAAACTTGCTCCTGTGTCTTTCATTGTTTCAAATGTTGTTAAAAATCCTATTCCACTTCCTCCTCTTCCTTGATATGTGGTAACAGGTTCTTTTCCTAATTTTATGAGAGTATCTATTTCAAATTCAACACCTGTGTCTAAAATTGATAGTTCATAATTATTTTCTTTTATTCCTATTATAGTCAAGATTTCTTTGTTTTCTGTTTTAGTTGAGCTCGCTGCGTTTATTGCATCTCTTATGTGATCACCTATTAATGTTTCTAATTTGTTTTTTGGAATTATGTTATTGATTAATGGATATATTTTTCCTATTATTTTTAGTTTGAATTCTATTTTGTTTTTGCTACATTCATTTTGCATGTATTTAAACATTGCATCTATTTCTGGAATGTCTGTAATTTCTAATTTTGATGGAGTTTTTACTTTTTCTAGCTTTTTGGTGTATTCGTTTGTTATATTTTGTATGGTTTCTAGTATTTTTTTATTTGTGTTGTCTTTTGTGATATCGTTTTCGTTTTTTATATTTTCGGTTACTAATAATTCTAATGCTTTTTGTCTGTTATAGAATTCGTGTGTTATTTTGCTTATGCTGAATTTTTCTTCTTTTAATTTGTTTAT
Organism: Clostridia bacterium; assembly: GCA_017458285.1. Lineage (GTDB taxonomy): Bacteria > Bacillota > Clostridia > TANB77 > CAG-508 > CAG-269. The sequence goes on from JAFTFU010000165.1 coordinate 5,986, forward strand.
TTCTTCGTTCTTTTCTTCTACTTCGTTTTTGTATTCTTTTAATGTGTCTTCTAATAAATTTTGTTTGTAATATATTTTTAGTGTTTTTTGTATCATTATAATCATCGAAATTGTTAGAAATATAAATGCTATTAATAAATTTTTCTTAATTTCTTCAAAAATACTTCCAAGTAAACAGTATACAACTATTATAATTACACTTATATTAATCATAATACTATCAGTTAACTCTTCGTTTATCTTTTTATTTAAAAAATCGAATCCATTTTTAAACCTTTTTATTTTGAAAAGACTGTAAACAAAAATATACTGAAGTATTAATATGATGACTAAATTAAGATAATTGTTGTTAACATTAACTATTTTATAAATAAAAAACTCTATTATCACACTTACAACTAAACAGATAGCGCATATTGCATAAGAAATTAAAACTATAATTAAAGAATATGTTATCTTCCTTTTTATGTATATTCCTAATATAACACTATCTAAAAAAAATATAGTTATAGTTGAAAGAAATTTATTCCACCCAAATTCTAAATATGTACTTAATATGGCAATTATTATGTTTAACGATACTAGTATTGTCATATTTTTTAAATTTAATCTAATTTTTTTGATATTTAAAATCTTTTTCATAGAATAAAAAGCCGACATATTCATTATAAAAGCTTTTATAAAATATATAATTACATCTGTATACAAATTCATACTTGTTCTCTCCTATGATATAATTATACATAAAAAAAATACAACAATCAATATAACACTTTATTTTTATAGTATTATTTTGATTATTGTAAATAAGTTTATTGCATTTTCTTATCTAAGCCAATATGTTATCCATTCCCAAAAACTCATCATAGAAATCACCTCCAATACTTTTTTTCAAGCAAAAAAATATCACTTATACCGGTCTGTATAAGTGACAATTGAAAGTGTATTTCAATGCATTTTAATTATATTTAGTTTTATTTAATTAAATTTTATAATTCTTTTCTAATTTTATCTGCATAATAATATATTAGTTCTGTAGGAGTTGGTACTCCAGTTTCATAGTTAATTCTTGCAGTATAATATGTAGTTAAATCTTCTAATGGAGTAACTCTCCAAGCGTGCAATATTGCATTTTGCATAGCTCTGCTTATTGTACTACTTGATTTTTTATATTTTGCAACTAACTGCTGTACAATAGAAACTTTATAGTTTTCGTCATTTTGTAAAACAATATAAATTGCATCGCAAAGGTATTTTCTTCCATGAAGATGTGTTCCTATCCCTATTAAATCTAGCTCTTTATTTATTTTGTATAATATGCTGTTTTCTTGTTCTTTTTCATCTTGAACATTAACTGTTTTGGCATTACTATCATAATCCCTAAGCAAAAGTAATGTATTTATTATATTTTCTTGTGAATAATTTTTCTGCTTTTTGTAAAATACAAAATCTATGTTATTTTTATGGCAGAAATCATATACAATATCAGAATGTACATTTGTTGTTACTACCATTTTGGGTAATTTCTTTATATTTAGTTTATTTAGGTTTTCAAGAAAATCAAATCCACTGCCTTCTCCATCATTTAGTTCTAAGTCTAGTATAATCGCTTCTGGTTTATAGCATTTATAATCATCTATTGCTTTGATTGACGAATTCGTTATCGAAATAAATTCAATATCTTTTCTTCTTTTGGCAATATCTATGTATATTTCGCACTCAGCTGTGTCGTCTTCTATTAATAATATTTTCATCGTTTTTTTCTCCATTTCTTTCTCCATTTTTTATCACATTCTCCTTCCACCAAAATCTATATCTTGTCTAAAGTTTTTAAGTATTGCAACCATATTATCATATTTTGTAACATATTTCTACATTTAATTATCATTGTTTTTCACTTTTTATATTTGTTTTACTTTTACAATAACTTTATATTATAAAAAAAGGAGCATAAGATGAAAGAAGAAATTGGTAAAAGAATTGAAAAAATTCGTGTTGATATGGGAATGACTAAAGAAGAATTTGCAAAAAATATAGGAATATCTGGTCAATTTTTGGGCTTAGTTGAACATGGTAAAAATCTACTTTCAGTAGAAAAACTTAAAAATTTATGTGAGTTTACTAATCTTTCTGCTGATTATATTTTATTTGGTAAAGATAAAGAAAGTTTTAATTATTCTAAAGAAATTTTATCTGAATTTTCTCCCAATCAGATTGAAGCTGGATTAGATTTAATTAAAAAGTTTGCATTATTTATTAAAGAAGAATAGAGTTTGTTGCTATTCGTTTAATAAAAACATTTTGTATTATTTTAAAATGTAAACTTTCTAACATTTTATAGTCTGAATATATTACTTTGATTCGTAAGTATCGTATTGACATCAATATTCCTTTTTGGTAAAATATGGAAAATGATTTACCAAAAGGAGCGATAAAAATGTTAAAATATATGTTACAAAATGATGAAGTAGAATATACTCAAGAAAACTTGAAAGAGTTACAAAGTACCATAAATAATTGGAATAAAAAATTTAAAAAGATTCAATCTAATTTTCCCTTTAAACTACCTAATTATATTGTAGATGAAATTATAGATAATGAAGATTCAAATGATTTTTCAAATCTTCATTATCTAATTAATTGTGCAGTTATAAATGGTAGACTTACAGAAATCCATGGTAAAATGATTAAGCAAGCATACCCTTAAGCATACCCTTAAGCATGCCATATATATTATCTTAAATTCATAACTAATGTATCAACTGGATTGTAATCATCAGTCAAGATAATTTCGTTTTTATCAAGTTTAAGTTCATATGTATTTTCAAAATGCACATTATCGTCATCTGTTGCAATTACCATATTGTTCATAGCGTTTTGTGCATCATAATTTTCTCCACAGGGAATTACATAAACATGCTTGAAAACTTGTTTTAATGTATTTACCTCTGCTTTTATAAATTGTGATTTTTCCCCTTCTAATGATGATATTACATTCGTTAAATATAATCCATTATCATTTAACGATTTTTTTATGTTTTGAGCTGCTTCTAAAGTAGTTAGAGTTTTTGCAGGTGAATTTCCAGAAAACGCATCATTTAATATTGCATCGTATTTTTTGTTACTGTTATTTAAATATACCCTTCCATCTTCATTTATTAGGTTTAGCCTTTTATTGTTTTCTAAGTCATAATCATCAATTAATTTTTGTAAATAAAAATATTTCTTTGCAATTTCAGTTATTTTTCCGTCTATTTCAACTACATCTATATTTTTGTTTTCAAAATGACTTATAAAATATTTTGGATACGAATATCCTGCTCCACCTATTAACATTACATTCTGAATTTCTTTTTCTGATTTAAACATTAAATCGTAGTATTTTGTATATTCAAATACTAATTCATTGACTTGATTTTCGTCGGTATATGTTGCGGATTCGTATCCACTGTCTATATTCATTACTCTAATATTTTTTTCATTTAAAACTCTATTGTATACCCATACTCTTCCGTATTCTGTATCATAGCTTACATAGTCCATATTTTCTTGATTTTCTAACACGATGTTTCCTTGCTTTTTGTTGTTTATCATATATAAATTCATAGATATAATTGAATTTATTATTAATGCTACAAGTATTATTGTTAGTTTGTTTTTTATTTTAAAATCGACAACAGGAACTATCAATAACAATATTATTGATAAAATAAATAATATGTATACACTTCCTATGTTTGGTACTAAGAAAAATCCTCCTAATATGGTTCCAAGTATTCCTCCTATTGTTGCTATTGCATTTATTTTTCCTGATACTTTTCCTGCATTTTCTATATCTTTTAGTTTTAATTTTAATATTATTGGCGGTATTAGTCCTAAAATTATTGATGGTATTAGGAATAACGCTATTGTTGATATTATTGCTCCTATTTTTATGTTTGATATTATTTTTACTATTGTGTTTAATATGTTTTGTTCTATTTGTGGTATTATTAATATTACTGTTGCGGCTAATATTAATATTATTTTTAGATTTTTTTCGCGTCCTTCTTTGTCTGCAATTTTTCCTCCTAAATAGTTTCCTATGCTTGAACTTAATAGTATTATTGCTATTACGCTTGTCCATACCACATTTGAACTCCCAAAGTATGGCGACAATACTCTTGATGCTACTAACTCTAATATCATGCATACCGCTTCTACTGTGAATATTATTATTTCAAATCTGTGTTTTTTCATCACTGCTTCCTTTCTAAATATAAGTGCTATTCATTGTTTATGTTATAATTTACAGTTGTAATAGATTTTACTTATTTAAAATTATTATTTAGTATAAAGTCATATTTGGGTCTATGCTACTTTAATTGCTCTTTTTTTCAAATATATATCTTTAACTTATTTATATTTTGTTTTTGATATTTTTAATTAACTTTATAAATTATACAATATCTCTTCTTTTTTATCAATAAAAGAGCTAAAAAAGAAAATAATTTATGTTTTTTTCTTTTTTATAAAACTTTTTTTCAAATTTTGCTTGACATAACATTTCCTTTCCTTTCCTTTATAATTAACTTATAGTAACTGTTGTTACAGTAACAGAACAGTTTCTGTTACTGTATTCCATAAAAGGAGGTTTTTATGGGAAAGGAACGGAGAATACCATTTGAGGACAATCCACCCAAAGGATGGGTGGTATCACACATTTACACGGACAGCAACGGCCGGACTTGGAAGGTTATAAAACCCGCCAAGTAGAGCCACCACACGGAGCAAGAGTTTTTATCTCTTGCTCCAAATCCTTTTAATTTTATTCCAAATCATTTTATACCACTTTTCTTGCCTAATCTCAACTAAACTTTTGATAGATTGGTCTTCTGACTTGTGATTTTGTGTTTTATTTTTAAATACATCACCATATTTATCCTCTATTGTTTTTCTTTCCTCTTCAATTAATTTTAATCTGGTTTGTTCATCACATAAATAGTCTCTATATACTAATGCCATGATATCAATTGTTTCTTGCATTTTTGTATCATTTAATTCTTTAACCGTTATATGATAATCTTTATCCATATTTTCTTTAATTGTTTTTATAAATGATATTGGAATCTTAACGTACATATCTTCATCTAAGCTATTAATAATTATATACACTTCTTTAAATGCCTTTTTATATCTTACATTTTCCATTTTTTATCTCCAATTTTTTTCTTCTGTTTGTTTCTCTATACATTTGTTGTTGTCTTTTATCAATTGCTTTATACACGCAAATATTTTCTTTCTTCCTTCGACTGTTGATTTTAGATAATTATTAGCCCAAATAATTAATCTATCCGTTTTATTATGTTTTAAACTTGCTAAATATTTTTGATATTCTATACTATTCTTCATAGCCAAATCTTGCTTTTTATAAAAATGTTGTTTAAATTCATCATCAATAACTTGTGTTATTTCTCCAGCTTTAATTACAGGCTTTCCAATATATTCGCTTATTAGCTTTTCTTCATTCATATTATCCATTAAAAATTCTGTTAATTTTTCTTCCGAAAATGCGTGAATATTTATTGCATCTAGAAAAATATTTTTTTCTGTTTTAGAGCCTTCTGTTTTCATTCTAAATCCCGTTAGGATTTTTCCGTCTTGCATTTTTGTTCCCATTGAAGTAAATGTATATACTTTACCATCTTTTTTGCCCTCAAGTGTTATAATTTGAGTTTCATCATTAAACTGTGCAATGATTTTATTTTCTTGTTGTCTTTTTTCTTTGCATGCTTTTAGTTTTTTGTTACTGTCCTTCCATCTCAAAGTTCCTAACGATGTTTTTAGTGTTTTTTCAAGTAGTTTACAATTATTAGCTATTTTGCTTATTTTTCCTTTATGTAACATAGAGGTTTTTACTTGTTCTTCTATTGGAATTTCACATACCTTACCTTTTTCTATTTTAAATCTTACCATTTTCATTTGGTCTTTTGGTATATCTAGTCTTCCTTCATATGTGATAGCTCCGTCTATTAGTCTTTGGGTAAAGTTCTCTAATTCAAATTTATCTGGAGTATATTTTATAGCATAAAATGTTCCGTCTTTTGTTCCTTTATATGCTACATTTTGTGAAAGTTCATTTGCATTGGGCTTTCCTGCGAACATGTACACAAATTGAGCAAAATTGTCTCCGTATCTTGATTTGGCGAAATGATTATCTCCCACTCCATTTGTTGGTGCAATATATTCTGATTCCATTATTTTGGTTGCATTTTCTTTGGAAGTAAAATGATAAATTCCTTCTTCTATTATTTTCTTTTTTATATTTTCTTCAAGATCTAACTGTTTCGAACGTAAATATTCGGTTCTTATAAATATACTTAACAGAGTTCCTGTGATTGCACATTCATATATCATTTGTGTTTTCTCCTTAAAATTTTTCTATTCTTAAATCTATTTTATTTTCAGTCCAGTTCTAACCCTTCCATTGTAGCGTCAAATATGAGATTTGGCTCAATTCCTTTTTAGTAGCTCTTCCTTTTTTCTTTTAAATTGTTCACTACCTCTATCTTCTGAAAATTCTTTTTCCAAAAGATGTGACGAAACTCTTCCGTTTAAAGCAGCTGCATTATCAAAGATTTCGAAATCATACATTAGTATATTAATGCCAAAAATTATTTTATAATTTCATATTCTTTAATTCAGATGATTTTGCTAATCTTCTATTTCTTTTATTTTATTCATGAATAGTAGCGTAATAATGCAACTAGTTGCTATATAAAAACTCAATATAGCTATAATTATTATGCTAAATTGTGAAAATGTTGCTTTAAATATACTTATAAAATCCTCTGTTGTCATTGCTTCTGTAACTAATCGTAGTATAATCATCATTAGTATAGCTGTACTGTACATACACCAATATAATAAGCTTTTTATTTTTGCATATTTTTTTACGATTTCAATTTCTTTTTCTATGATTTTTTCATCAAAAATCATAGTGTTTTTTACGTCTTCTTTATTAATGCATTCATTTATTATATTTGTATCAAAATTTAAATCAGTTTTATTTATTTCATAACCTTTATTTTTAAATTTAACTTCATAGAATTTGTTTATTTTCAATTCGGTTTCTTCTAATAATTTTATTTCTTCTAAAAGTATTTTGTATATATTTCCTGATTCGTCTATGAAGCATATTGTGTTATCTATACTTTTAACATTTTTTTCTTTTCCTATGTATTGCGTAAATCCAGGTTTATCTACATAATTAACTAGTTTTAATTTTCCTAAATAGTATAGTGTTTTAATATTATTTTCATCTTTTTCGTTTCTAAATTTCATTTTCTAGTTCATCTCCCAATTTTCTTCTTCATTTAATTTTATATTTTCTTCTTCATAAATTCCTATTTTTATTTTATAAGAAAATAGTGCTGTTCTTGTTTCATTTTGAAACACCTCGTCTAATAATTGTTCTAAATGTTGTAATTTAGATATAACTGGTTCATAATTATTTTTTATCGCATTTTGAAGTCCACCTTTACTTAAAAAATATTTTTTGAATTTTTCTTTGTCGTATAAAATTTCATTACAAAAGCAAATTTCTTTACAATACTCAAATTTATTACTTTTTATCATATTATTTAAGTGTTGACTAGTTGGATATATTTCTAATTTTTGTTTTTTATCTAATTTTTCTATCAGTTCTTGTATTTCTTTGTTGAATTTTTCTATTTTTAAATCTATTACAGGAAAAGTATCAGCATCAATTACTGCAAATACTCCGCCTTTTTTCAATATTCTACAAACTTCGTTTATTGTTGATTTTGGTTCCATCCAATGAAAAGCTTGTGAACAAATTACTAAATCTGCTACGTTATTTTCTAACCCTGTGTCATTTCCTAATCCTTTTTTAAATAATAATTTATGATTTTCTTTTTCTTTTGCTTTTGCTAACATGTCCTCTGATGGATCAATTCCAATTACTTTTTTTGAATATTCTGTACATACTTCGGTAGAATTTCCTGTTCCACATCCGATGTCAACTATCAGGTCTATATTTCCTAAATAATTTTTTAAAATTTCAATTGTTTTTTTAGGTAAATGCGGTCTCCCTGAGTCATAAATGTCTGCAAATCCTATAAATCTATCTCTTCCTTTTGTTCCTTCTATAATTTCACAATTTGTATAATCATTCATTTTTCTTATTCCTTTCTTTTGTTTATTTTTTATTATCATTTTTCTTAATTTTTTGAGTACTTAATAGAAGTTCATCAAAATCTGATATATAAATTTGGTCTTGTACAATTCTATATTTTTCAAATTCAGTTTCGGCATGAATTTTTGCCATTTCTGCTGATACTTTTCCATTATCTTGTAGAATATCGTGGTCCCATAATTTAAGAAATCCATTTAGCCTTTCTTCCCAATCTGCCATTGTCATCGGAATATGTTTCATTGCTTGCATTTCTGCCAAATCTAAATATGCTGATACCATTCTTTCTAATTGTCCAATTTCATTTTCAGATAAATAATTTTTAGCAATCAATACATCATATTTATGTATTTTACTATCTGGTGCTCCTTTCCATGATGTTAATCCCATGTGTTCTTTTTTATGGTCTGCTCTATTATATATAATTTCTGCAGCAGTATTTCCTGATACTGCATAATGAAGCTTATTTTGAACTGATGTAAAGAATCTTATTGTAGATTTAGCTGTTTTATCATAATCTATTGAAGTTGCATATATATCTGTAATTTTTTGATAGAACTTTCTTTCTGACATTCTTATTTCTCTAATTCGTTCTAATTGCTCTTCAAAATATTTTTCAGTTAATATAGAGCCTCCATTTTTTAAACGTTCATCATCCATTACCCAACCTTTAATCGTGTAATCTTTTACAATTTGATTTGCCCATTTTCTAAACTGAACTGCTCTTTCATTATCTACTTTAAAACCTATTGCTATTATCATTTGAAGATTATAATGTGCAACATTTCTTGAAACTTCTCTTGTACCTTCTTTTTGAACTATTCGAAAATTTCGAATAGTTGAATTTTCATCTAATTCATTATCCTCATATATCTTCTTTATATGATAATTTATTGTGTTTAATTCAATTCCATAAACAGTTGCAAGCATTTTTTGTGTAAGCCATATATTTTCATCTTCATATCTAACTTCTATTGAATCTTTATCATCTCCAACGGCTGCAACATATGTTAAATATTCAGCAGCACTTGAGCGAATCGAAATTTCATTTTTCTTTTTATTGTTTTTCATTAAATTTTCCTTTCTTTTTCCGTATTTTCGAATATGTGCATTTTTTTCACATGTTAAATTCTTTTCTAATTTTGTTTAATAACAAATTAAATTGCATATTTTCCATATCTTCCAAATTATACCTCTGTTTTAACGAACTAGATATTATTATGTCTTTCGAATTTTCTATTGTATTATAAATACTCCCCATAATCCAATAATTACTATTGTTTTCTAATTCAACTCTAAACACGTAATAATTATTCTCACTTTCTATGATTCTATATTCTGTAACTTTGCATTTTAATCCACTATTCTCTTCAATATATTTTTTTAATTCTTTAGCTTTTTCTATATTTGTTATATTTAATATTAAATACTTTAAATTTTCTTTTTCTAATGTCATATAATCTAGTTTTGCATGTAATTCAAATTCTTGTATTGATTTAAAATTAAACACATAATGTTTTCCTGCATTTATTCCTAAATTACCATTGTCATAATAATCATAGTCCTCTATTCTTAGGTTTATATTATATTTATCATTTAAATATTGTTCTACCATAGATATATCTTCTTTATTATTCAAATCATTTGTATTGAATTTTATAACTATAAATATTAATAATACTACAATAACTATAAATACTGATATAAATATTTTTTTATTTACTTTCATGCTTTTTATTTTCCTCCTCGTATCTTAATGCTTTCATAAAAAATATGTAAGCTATCATAATCTATATCATCTAAATCTTAATATATACAATTTTGTTTTATATAGCATGAAATATTGTATTAACCAAAATCTCCATTATTTTATAAAATTTAAATTGATATATTTTCATCTTTTGACATTATTACTATATCATATTTGATAATTTTTTTCTATAAAAAAACTGAATTATTATTAAATAATAATAAAAGATATTAGAATATTTATCTAATATCTCATTTGCAAATTCACATGCAATTTTAAAAGCAATTTCTTCAAAATCCTTGAAAGTTACACTTTTTTGTTAAAATATTCTCAAACATAAAATACCTCCGTATATTTGAATTTTTTCTTCAAACCCAATTATACACAAGGTATTTATGTTTGGCTAGTCTTTTTTGACTAGTCTTATTTTTTATTATATTTTGCCACGAAAAAATTTAACTCATATCAAAGTTTTTGGTAGGTGTCCCCAAAAGCTTGTTCTTCAAAATATTTTCTTATTTTTTCTATAGTGTTTAGTATTTCTTTTATATTGTTTTCATTTACATTTTTTTTGGCATATTCAGAAATGTCTCTTAAATATTTTATTCCTTTACCAAATTTTTCAGTCATCCATTTATAATTTGGAAAGATCCATACATGAAGATGTTTAGAACGTTCTTCTTGAACTAATGTAACTTCTTCTGTAATATGTAGCTCCTTTAAAGCTTTTTCTGCATATGATATAACATTTACTATTTCATATCTTTCTTCTTTATCGAGCTGTGAAAATGAATTAACATGTCTTTTCACATTTACTATTAAAAAACCTGGTATTGGAATTATGGGATCTGCACCTAATAATGTATGTTTTCCTTCATAAATAATTCCTCCTGGAATTTTAATATCTCCATTTGAAATAGCACATCCCATGCATTCATAGTTCCATTTTTTTCCCAAAAAATCTATTGCACTTTCTGAATTACCTGCAAAATTTTTATCTTTCATCATCATTCCTCCTAGTATTTATTTTCCTTGTAATGTTTTTTGGGACACCTACCAAAAGCATCTTCTAAATCCTATTCTTCAATACATCCATTGCTCCCCTTGAAATATCAAGAAAATCTCTAATTTCCACATATTTAAATTTGCACTCTTCTTTAAGAAATACTACTAATTTTTTTAAGATCACCCTCTTTGAAAAAATATCAATTGTATTATACGAAAACATTTTTTCAAACTCTCTTATTCCCTCTAAAATGTATTGATTGCAATTTTCTTTATCATCTTCTTCTATATCCATAAATCTCTTATCATAGCTTTCATTAAATAATTTTGAAAAGTCGCAATCATTTCCAAATATTTCTTTCACAATTTTGCATTTAGTTACGCCCGTGTTCTTCATATAATCATTATACGAAGAATATTTATAATCTTCACATTTTGGAACCATTTTCGCTTTCACTGGATTATTATGTATATATTTTATACAATTAATTAAATATTTTCTATCATAAATAGGCTCTGTTTGATATCTATTTCTAAAAAGCACTCCACACCTATTTTCTTTCCTATTATACATTTGGGCATATTGCAAATTCGTCTTTTGCATGAATTTGCCAAAATCATTCATATTTTCTGTATACACCAAAAAATGAGCATGGTTATTCATCATACAAAATGCAATAATATCAATATCATAATCCTTTTTATTCTGTTCAATAATATCAAGATATTTTTCAATATATTCTTCCTTATAAAAAATATATTCCTTATTCACTCCTTGCACCATTGTATGTAAAAACGGTGTATTCAAATCTTTTCTTGCAGCTCTTGGTATAAAAATCACTCCTTACAAAAATAGAAGCCTTGCAAAACAGACTAACTAATAATTAACTAATTCCACAAAGCCCCTTAAATTGTTTATATTATATACTTTTTTCTCATCTTCGCAATAGTCTTTTCACCTTTTTCCAATGTTTTTGGTAGGTGTCCCCAAAAACTTATTCATTCATTAAGTGTCTACCTAAATTTTTATATAACATTTCTTTAATTTTAGACATTTCTTGCTTGTGTTCTTTATACATTTCATCTGGAGAATCATATACTCCAAAATCTTGATTTATACCTTCACTTTGAATATAAGTATTATTCGCATTCCACTCAATCACTGGATTTTTAAAATCTTTAACTGCTACTCCATATCCACAGAAAGCACCCCTACATTCTTTAAATCTATTTTGTAATTTACTTAAATACATTTTTAGGTGCATTTTTATATACAAATCCTGTCATTGCACCTTTTTGTAGTTCTTTATTTATTGTAAATGCGTGAATTCTACAGGGAATATTTACTGCTCGAAGTAATGCCATAAATAAAGTTCCTTTTGTATTACATTGACCATATCCATCTTTTAAAACTTGCTCAGCAGTTATATCATCACTAATATTATATCCAAATAATATTTCATCTCTTACAAAAGAATATGTATTTTTAATCTTATTAAATTCATCTAAATCATTCCATTTTCTCTCATATACAAGTTTTTGAATTAAATTACAAGAATAGTTTAATAATTCTGTCTCTCTTAAGTATTTTTCATTATTTATCTTAATCATCTCCTATTTATTTCTTCCACTCGAATCCTTCTGGTAAGCTGAGTGGCTCTTTCTTTTTTTACATCGCGATCTTCCTCTTAAGTTTTTCTATTTAACTGCACAAATTTGCGTATGTAATTCTTCGTTATGATAAATTCATAATTTACTATTTTTATTTTCTAAATTTTTACTTTTCAATAATAATCTGTCAAAATCTGAAGTTATTTTTTGTGTTTTATTAAATTCTATATATTCTTTTTCTGCCTTTTCTTCAGCTTGTTTCCTTGATACTTTTCCATTGTCTTGTAAAATATCATACTTTCTAAATTCTAAAAATTCATTAATACTTTTAGCGAATTCCTCCATTGTAAAAGTATTTTCTCTTTCAACTAAATCCTCTATATAATCAAAATATCCTGATACTGTTCTTTCAAGACGTTTTATTTGCTTTTCATTTAAATAATTTTTTGCAATCATTACATCTGATTTTAATATTCTACCATCTGGGGAATTCTTCCAAGTGGTTAGTCCCATATTCTCTTTTGTATGATCAGCATTATTATAGATTATTTCAGCAGCTGTATTTCCAGTAATTGCAAAGTGAAATTTATTTTGGACAGTAGCATAAAACTTTTGTGTTGTTTCAGAATCTTTATCATAATCTATACTACATTCTGCAAATATATCTGTTATTTGTTGCCATATTCTACGTTCACTTGTCCTAATTGAACGAATTCTTTCCAATAATTCTTTAAAATAGTCTTTGCCAAACTTAGGACCGTTTTTTAAAAATTCATCATTTAAGACAAATCCTTTTTTTATAAATTCCTTTAAAGTATTAGTTGCCCAGATTCTAAAATCAGTTGCTTCTTTTGAATTCACTCTATATCCAACTGCAATAATAGCATCTAAACTATAAAAAGTTAATTCTCTTGAAACATTTCTATTTCCCTCTTTTTGAACTACTCTAATTTTTTGAGTAGTTCGATTTTCTTCTAATTCTTTTTCTGTAAATATATTTTGTAAATGATATGTAATATTGTTTTCAGCTACACCAAATAGTTTTCCCATTGATTTTTGAGTCAACCAAAAATCCTCATTATCATATAATACATCAACTGATATATTCTCATTCTTTTGACTTTGATATATTATTAAATCTCTTAAATCTTCTAAACTATTCACATAATCCTCCTTTTAAAATCAAATCAAATTTCCTCTCATTTTATCTTTTTTTTTTTGGGACACCTGTTTTTTGGGACACCTACCAAAAGCATCTTCTAAATCCAATTCTTCAATACATCCATTGTTCCTCTTGAAATATCAAGAAAATCTCTAATTTCCACATATTTAAATTTGCACTCTTCATTAAGAAATACTACTAATTTTTTTAAGATCACCCTCTTTGAAAAAATATCAATTGTATTATACGAAAACATTTTTTCAAACTC
>JAFTFU010000166.1 GCA_017458285.1 Clostridia bacterium
ACCAGCACACTGTTTTACCCCACATAAAAGTTACTATGGGAACTGTACAGACAGATTAAAAGACATATTCAAAGAAAAATATGAAAAAATCCCTGCAATAGAGCTAGGTTTAAGTTCAGATACATACTTGGCAGATATGATAAGTGAATTAGAAAACAAAACATTTCTAACAAATTCAGATGCACATTCATTGCCAAAAATAGCAAGAGAATATAACAAAATACAAGTAGAAGATATAAGCTTCAAAGAATTTGTAAAAGCTGTAAAAAATGAAGACGGAAGAAAAGTAATTGCAAATTATGGACTTGACCCAAAACTTGGAAAATATCATAGAAGTTATTGTGAAAACTGCCAAAAAGCAATAGAAATAGACGAGGCAGCAACTAAATGTCCTATATGTGGAAAAGAAAAAATAATATTTGGAGTTTTTGATAGAATTGAACTAATAAAAGATAAAGAAAAAAGTCAAAGCCCAAAAAATCGTCCAGAATACATATATCAAGTGCCATTAACCTTCATACCAGGTGTTGGAGGCAAAACAATAGATAAATTGATAGATACATTTGAAACTGAAATGAATATCCTACACAAATTATCAAAAGATGATATAGAAGCAGTTGTAGGAGAAAAAATAGCAACTACCATAGACAAAGCAAGAGGAGGAAAGCTTACAGTTCATGCCGGAGGCGGCGGAAATTATGGTAAAATCGAATAAAAATTTTAAAAGTAGTATAAATAAAAATTTTATTTAAATTCTTAACTAAAGACATAAAAAATTACAAACGAAAAACATAAATAATATACAAAAGAAAAAGTTCTAAAAAACATCCTTATCGAATAAATATTATGTAATAAACAAAAAGATAAGGGGTTTTTTTATATGAATAAACAGAAGAGTTTAAAAGTAATAAAAAACGAAAGTAAATTTTTAGGAATATTAGTAGAATATATAAGAAACAACATAAAAGAATATGCTATATCTACAATAATATTCATTATAGGAATTTTCTTAGGTGTTATGTTTATAAATAACACTACGCAGTCTCAAAAAGACGAAATTAATGGATATTTAACTACATATATCGAAACATTTCAGGAAAAACAGATAGATAAAACTGAACTACTTAAAAATAACATATCTGAAAATATAGTTTTAGTAATAATTTTATGGTTTGCAGGTAGTACAATAATTGGAATTCCAATTGTATTAGGAATAATAGGATATAGAGGCTTTTGCTTAGGATATACGGTTGCAGCATGTACATATGTAATGGGAACATTTAAAGCAATAATGTTTAGTATTGTAGCATTAATTTTTCAAAATATAATATTTATTCCAGCTATAATATCGATGGGAGTAAGTAGTTTAAAACTATATCAGGCAATATTAAAAGACAAAAGACGTGAAAATATTAAGGTTGAAATATTAAGACATACAATATTTTCTGTCATCATGTTAATATTATTAATAGTATCTGGAATTATAGAAACACAAATTTCTACCGAAATTTTAAAAAAATTTTTAAAATTTATGTAAAACCTATTTACTTTTTTCAAAATGTTTGATATAACATATAGCAGAAATCGTTTATGTAAATATTAAAGAATAGATGGGGGAAAACATGGAAGAACAATTAAAATCTTTTTTCGATTTTTTAGAGAACGAAAAAAAATCATCAAGTAACACAATACAATCATACGAAAGAGATATAAAACAATATGAAACATACTTAGAGCAAAGCCAAAAATCATTTAGTAAAGTAACAAATGAAGATATAGAAGACTACGTAAAATCTTTACAAGAAATTGGAAAGAAACCATCTACAATATCAAGAAGTATAGCTTCAATTAGGTCATTTTACCAATTTGAAGTAAAAAATAAAATGTTAGAAGAAGACCCAACAAAAGGAATTAAGTCACCAAAAATAGCTAAAAGGGTACCAAGTATTTTAACCTCAAATGAAGTTGAATTACTTTTAGAACAACCAAATACAGCTGATTTAAAGGGATTACGTGATAAAGCAATGTTAGAATTTACATATGCTACAGGAATGAGAGTTACTGAAATAATTTCTTTAAATGTAAGTGACATAAATTTTGAAAAAGGCTTAGTAACATGTCAACATGCAAACAAAAAAAGAACAATTCCAATAGGAAAAATATCTTTAAATGCATTAAAAGACTATATTGATGAAGCAAGACCAATATTAATTAAAGATGATAGCAATGACGCATTATTTGTAAATGTAAATGGAAGCAGATTAACAAGACAAGGATTTTGGAAAATCATTAAATACTATAAAGAACAAGCACACATAACAAAAGAAATAACACCACACGTTTTAAGACATTCATTTGCAACACATTTATTACAAAATGGAGCAGACTTAAAGTCAATCCAACAAATGTTAGGACATTCAGATATCATATCAACACAAATTTATATGCAATTTCAAGATGATAGTTTAAAAAATATTTATAAGAAAACTCATCCAAGAGCATAAATTTTTCAAAAGCGGACATAAAGCTTTCTATAGTTTACCTAAGAAAGTTTTAGCTCCGTTTTTTAGGTAAATGTAAAGTACAAGAGAGGAATAGAAGTTTGAAAGCTAAAAAAATTATGAAAGCAAGAATTGCGATACTAGCAATTTTAATATCTATTATTTTTATTGCTATAGTGTATGTTTCAAGAAGCTTAATAATAAAAATAACCTATCCAGAGGAATTTAAAGAGTATGTAGAAAAATACGCTAAAGAAGAAAATATTGAAAAAGAATTAATTTATGCACTAATTAAAGCAGAAAGCAATTTTAATGAAAATGCAGTATCAAATAAAAATGCGTTAGGACTTATGCAATTACTAGAAAGCACTGCAAATGAAGTTGCAGCAACTGAAGTCTCTGACAGCAAAAGCTTAACAAAAGAACAAATATTAGAACCTGAAATTAATATAATGTTGGGAACCAAATATATATCTACATTAATTCAAAAATATGATAATATTGAACTTGCCTTAGCAGCATATAATGCAGGCGGAGGAAATGTTGATAAATGGATTCGTGACGGAATTTTGAGTGAGGACGGTTCAAATATTGAAAATGTACCATATAAAGAAACCAATAATTACGTAAGAAAAATTTTAAGAGATTATAAGATTTACAAAGAAATATTATAATAAATTATAAAAAATTTAGACGCTTTTAAGATATTTATCGCAATTAATTTTATAAGAGATTTTATAAAATTTATTATTAAAATGTTGCAACTAAAGGAGAATATTATATGGTTAAACTTATAGTAAGATTTGTATGCTTATTATTGATATTATTAGGTGTTATTTTGGTATATGATGCTAGAATAATAACCAAAGAACTATTTGGTTTTGGAGACCAAAATGAGGCAAGTAGTGGGCTTAAAATTTTAGGTGCAATAATTTGCATATTAGGAGTTTTAATTATGTTATTTATTTAAACTGAGACGAAATAGTTAATTTTTAAAAATACACATTTTGAGTCAGAGAGCAGAAAAATTGCGTCGACTTAGACAAAATGTTAAAATAAAAAATAACATTTTGAGTCAGAGAGC
>JAFTFU010000167.1 GCA_017458285.1 Clostridia bacterium
AGCATGTAGTATTGCTAAAGATAAATCTCCTGAAGAATTAGCAACCTTATCTGCTTTCTTTGTTCAATTACGGAGATACATTAGCGACACTTGCTACTTTAGATGGGAATAATAATTGTAATTAAAAATGTACTTTATTGTACTAATTAAATTTTATTTTCGTTGACAAATCGTTGACATTTTTAACGACATTATCTACTTTTTAATTATATGTTTTTAACAATGTTTTGTAAATTATACAAATTATAAATAATTAAAAATTCAATAGTTTCAATTATTTATTTTTTGCTTAATTTTTTCAATTTTTTCTTTATAATTTATCTCATTGTTAAGATCATTATATCCTTGAAAATAATCTAAAAATTCAAAATCATCAAATAACCATTCGCTTAATCCTTCAAAGTATTTAATTATATTATTTATCTCTTCTGCATTTTCTTCTTTAGAAGTTTGCCCAGTTAAAATTAAATAAACTTTTTTTCCTTCAAATAATTCAGGATGATGATAAAAAGGATTCATTCTATCAATTAAATTTTTTAAAATTCCATTAATATTACTCATATACATTGGACTAGCAATAATAATTTTGTTTGTATTTAACATTTCTTGATATACAATATTTGCTATATCATCATCTAAAATACAATAGTTTTCAAGGTTGTTTTTGCATCTGTCACATCCAAGACAAAATTTCATATTTTTATTGGATAATGATAATAAAGAATCATTATCATTTTTTATATCATCTAATATTTTAAAACAATTTTTTTCTCTATTTGAACAATTTATTAATAGCATTTTCATATTTTCCTTGTATAATATATTTAGGTTTTTAATAAAGGATTTACCTATAAACCTATTGCCACTATAAGTAAAATTTTGTATACTTATAGTAACTTATTTATACTCTCTGCATTTTTCCTCTAAGAGTTTAAAATCACAACATCTTTTAGAAATCTTAGAATTAGGTCTATTTATTTTTTCATTATATAATTCAACTGCATTGGATTTTATTTTGTCAATTTTATCATTTATTAATCCTAATTCAAAACTTAAAAAAGATATGTATAAGTGTTTTTCTTTATCATTCTTAAATTTTCTATATTCATCTATTTCTTTATATTTTAAAATTCTCACATTTTCGTTATCTATAGGAATCATATTATTTAAGTTCAATACGCCCAATATTCTATCATTCTCCATAATTTTTATAAAATCCATATCTTCATTCATTTGGTAATGTTTTTCTTTTACAGAAGAAATTGGAACATAATAATTTATTTCATTTATTGTTATTAATATTCCTATATATGGTTTAAGCCTTTCGGTATAATTTATATTTTCTACTTTGTTATCAAACTTTTTTAAATAACTAACATATTCTTTATCTACAACATACCATTTCAATTTATTATCCATCGTTTATTTCTCCATTAAAAAAATTTAGATGGTAAAGTTTCCTATACCATCTACTTTTACTTTCCATTTTTAGCTGGAATGGTAAAACCACTTTATATGCTCATTTTTAACTGGAATGATAAAACCACTTTATATGCCCATTTTTAACTGGAATGGTAAAACCGCTTTTAATTTTAAATTTACAGCTCCCACTTATTGGTAGGGTTTACCTGATTTTCTTGCTGTAAATAGATATTAAATATCTATTTTTAGTATATTCATTATACCTTATTTTTATGCTATTTGTCAATCAGTTTTTTACTAATTTATAACTATGTATTATAAAAACATTCTATATTTACAATTACACCCTTTCAAACATTTTTTTAACTTTTCTCCTACTTCATAACCTTTTTTATAGAAGTTTTCAATTCCCATTTCTAAATATTCATATCCGTAGCAAAGTTCCATTGTTATCGGTCCTTTGTAATTACTATCTTTAAGATTTTTCACAACACTTTCCCAATTTAATGTACCATCAAAAGGATTTAGATGTAGATCATCACTTTTATCATTATCGTGTAAATGTACTGCAAATATCCTATTCATTATTATCAATCTTTTTTGAATTTCCGTATTTATTGACTTTGTAGCATGATTTTTCTGCTTTTATAAGTATATAGTTACTAAAATCGTTTTTTGGTAAAATATAAAAGATAATACTACCAATGATAAAAATAGAAACTAATGTAGTTATACAAATAAACAATTGCTTTGTATTCATTTCATTATAAATCCTTTCTTTTCTATAATTACTGATAATCATATTCAAAGCTGTCACTATTTTTACCTTTTTCTTCAACTATCTTTTTTACTATGTTCTTAAAATTATTATCTTTTTTAATTGTTTCTACAATATTTCCATCTGTAATATACAAATTCTCTGGATTTTCTACTAATGAATGTTGTAAGAAATATGCTGAAATTGGAAATTCTGCATAATTCCCCCCTACTTCAATTACTGTCTGCCAGAATGCAAATTGCATACCTTTAAAAGCATTATTTTCATATTGTTTTTTATTCTTAGACATATTGAATATAAAACTAATACTTGTAATTATTTTTTTAATACTATCTTCATCAGTACAATTACCTTTGCTAATCTTATCAATGCCATCTTGAAATTTTATTACTTTTTTGTACAAATCATATGCTTGTTTTAAACTCATATTTTTTGCACTTTTGGGCTCTTCATCTTTTTTTATTTGTTTTATATTCTGTATATCATAATTAATTTGATTTTTTATTGTATTATAATCTCCGTAAGGTATTCTATTTAAATATTGATACGTTAAATATCTGTCAGTTAACCATATTTTTTGATTATTATTTAATGAATTAACATTATTTATTTTCATAATATTTTTATATAATGTTTCTTCTCTAAGATTTACTTTTCTTGGCATTTTTAAGTCTAAAAATGAATATATATTTCTTACACAGCCATTTCCAAAAACGTCATTTGAAACTTTCATATCTCTTTTACATAACAGACATTCATGCATATCTTATTCCTTCTTTCATACTAAATTAAAGTAAAAAATTATAGTTATATTATTCATTTAATTCTAAATTCTTTTTTTCTTCTTCAACCGCATCAATAAGTTCCTGTTCTGTAGGCAAGTGCAATTTATATATAGAATAAAATATATTTTTATTATCTTCTGGCAACGTATATTTTACAACTGTTTTATTCTTTAATGTTGATAAAAGTATTCCAACAGTAGGATTTTCATCATCACTTTTTATTTCTCTGTCATAATAGTTAACATACATTTGCATTTGACCAATATCTTGATGTGTTACTTTTCCGATTTTTAAATCTATAATAACAAAACATTTTAAAAGTCTATTATAAAAAACCAAATCAGGATAAAAGTGATCTTCCTCTAATGTTAATCTTACTTGTGAACCAACAAACATAAAACCTTTTCCTAACTCCAATAAAAATTCTTTTAAATGTTCTAATATATTTTTTTCTAAATCAGTTTCTAAGTAATCTGTATTTTCTTTAATATCAAGAAACTCAAGCACAAATGGGTCTTTTACTAAGTCTTTACTTTCTTTTAATTCATGTCCCTTTTCTGCTAATTCTAATACTTTATCTTTGTCTGCTGATAATAATAATCTTTCATATAACAATGAACCTATTTGTCGTTGAAGTTCACGAACACTCCATCTTGAATTTATAGTTTCTTTTATATAAAAATTTCTCTTTGGTTCTTCATCTAATTTCAATAATTCAAGATAATGCGACCAACTCAATTGCGACGACACTGTTGTCGCAATTGGAAAATAAATATAAAATTTTCTCATTCTTTCTAAATTCCTTTTAGAAAAACCTTTTCCAAATTCAGCAGTTAATTTC
>JAFTFU010000168.1 GCA_017458285.1 Clostridia bacterium
AAAGTAATCCTAATATGGAGGACAAGCTAAACCAGTGGCTTGCCATAATAGATGATTACGATAAGGAGATGATTGAGTTGGCAGAGAAAAATAATCAAATAATTGAAAAAGCCAAAATCGAATTAGGCACATTAACCGGAGATGAAGAAATAAAAAGAATTGCAGAACTTAAAGAAAAATGGGAAATGGATTATAATAGTGCTATTCAAAATGCAGAAGATCGAGGACGTACAACAAGTCTTCTCCAAGTTGCCAAAAAACTAATCTCTTTTAACACACCTATAGAACAAATTGTGGAAATAACTGGACTTACAGAAGAAGAAATTAAAATGATTAACTAAAATTAATTTGTTGTTGAAATAAAACTTTATATAAGTGCTTTCTGTTAAAGTTTTAATAGTTTATTTCTGTCTATTCTTATTTTACAATTTGCATTTATGTTTCAAGGTTTGTTTTACTTATAGTTTTTAAAAAATATATTATCAACTAATTATATATTTTTTTACAGGTTTTATATCAAAATTTATCCAATTATTTTTATTATATATTTACCATTTTTTACCATTTTTTTACGAATTTTTTTTGAGATTTACTTTTAAATAGCATTTTTCTAGACTTTTTTCTGATTTTCAACTTAAACCAAATATTCATTTTTTGAAATTCAAACATCTTGGTCAGTTTATTTTACAAATTTAACTTAAGAATAATGTATAAGCCACTAGCGTCTATATTGTTAAAAATGTTAAAAAGTTAAAACAAAAATACATATAATACTTTTAGTAACTCGTCGTAAAACTTCAGCCCAAAATAAACTAAAGCTTTAATAAAAATAACATAAAACCATTGAAATATATAAATATAGTTGGTATAATAAAGGAGGAAATAGCAATTATAAAAAAATTAAATTTAAAAACAGACATAATTTTTAGGACATTTTTTTCAAGAAAAGGAAATGAATACTTTTTAATTGATTTTTTAAATGCCCTACTTAATGTAGAAATTAAATCTATAGAAATTAGAGATGAGGTAAGTTTAGAAAGACTCTCTACTTTTGAAAAGGGTGGAAGATTGGACTTACAAGCAAAGCTTGATAATGGCACAATTGTTAATATAGAAATGCAAGTTTCAGATGAAGGAAATATCACTCAAAGAACAGCATTTTATAGTTCAAAAGTTATTTCAAAAGAAACGGAAAAGGGTACAAAGTATAAAGACATTAGTAAAGTAATAATGATAAATATACTTGATTATGATTTACTTGATTTTAGTGAGTGTGTATCTAAAACTGCTATTGTTCTTGACAAACATAGAGATTATGAAATTATAGATGGAATTACATGGTATTTTATTGAATTACCAAAATTTAGAAAAAGTAATCCTAATATGGAGGACAAGCTAAACCAGTGGCTTGCCATAATAGATGATTACGATAAGGAGATGATTGAGTTGGCAGAGAAAAATAATCAAATAATTGAAAAAGCAAAAATTGAATTAGGCACATTGACAGGAGACGAAGAAATCAAAAGAATTGCAGAACTTAAAGAAAAATGGGAAATGGATTATAATAGTGCTGTTCAAAATGCAGAAGAGCGAGGACATGCAGAAGGTCTTGCCGATGGCCTTGCACGAGGACGTGCAGAAGGGCTTGCAGAGGGACGTACAGAGGGACGTAGCGCTGGAATTGCTGAAGAAAAAATAAATATTGCCAAAAAACTAATCTCTTTTAACACCCCCATAGAACAAATTGTGGAAATAACTGGACTTACAGAAGAAGAAATTAATAGACTTACAGAAAATTAAACCATTCCCGAAACATTTGGTTTAGTATTAATTGTTATAATTTATCGATTATAATACATAATTTGGATAAATTTTGATTACGGTATTTAATTATATTAAATAATGACTATATAAAAAACAAAAATAAACGCCTAGAAATTATTACTCAGACGTTTATTTTTTAATTTAATTTTAATGTTTTCTTAATGTAGGCATTAATTAAGATATACCTTTAAAAGTAATTTATTTTTCCTCTCTATTTTCATCAACTGCTAAGTTTTCACAAAATTCATTTACTTTATCTTGTATTTTCTTAAATATCACCTCTTCATCAATTAAGTCAATGTTCTCTTCAGATTCTTTACTTACAACTGAACCAATTCCATTTATTACATATAACAATCTTTGTCTATCTTTAGCACTTAAAGAGTGGATTTTTTCATTTGAAATTAAGTATTTTTTATTTATTGATTCACTAGTATTTCTTTTAAAAATTTGAACTTGAATTTCGCCATTTTCATTAAATATTGTATTAATTTTTATTTTTTTACTTTTTTCCCATTCAGAGCACCTATCCACTAAATCAGATATTGCTGTCTTTAAATTTCTGTTTGGAAGTGGCAAATTAATTGGTTTGTCTTTTTCTTTATCTAATCTTTTTATTAACGTGATTATTGCACCTCTAAAAGTTTCATTTACCTCAAGATTTTCTATATCACTAAATAAAAATTGAACCTGGTCTTCAGACACTTCTTTTCTTGTCTTTGCGCCATTTTTCGAAACAACTTCTACTATAATCTTTTGTCCTTTTCTAACCAAATTAACAATTGCTCCATTTTCTGAAACTTGTATAGTTTTTATTATAGGTTCATTATTTATATTTACAATATTATTCACCATTATTTTCCTCTTTCTATGTAAATACTGCTAAGATTTTTGAAATATTAAATCCAATTTGATTCTTAGCAGTTTTAATATTTTTATGCTTGCCAGAATGCTTTATATGTTCTAAATGCACAATAAATATCATATTTACTTGTAACTTCATAAGGAGCATGCATTGAAAGAACCGGAACGCCACAATCTATAACGTCAACTCCTTTATTAGCAAGGATATACGCAATTGTACCTCCTCCTCCAACATCTACTTTTCCTAATTCAGAAATTTGATATTTTATATCATTTGTTTCTAACACATTTCTAACCCATGCAACAAATTCAGCATTAGCATCAGAAGCACCAGATTTTCCTCTTGCACCAGTATATTTGTTTAAACCTACTCCTCTACCTAAGAATGCAGCATTATTTCTATCTGAAACTGAAGCATAAATTGGGTCAAAGCCTGCATCAACATCTGATGATAACATTTTTGAGAAACAGAATACTCTGTCTAATAAATTAGGTCTATTTATTCCCATTTTATTTAATATTTCTGATACAAAGAAATCAAACATATGTGATTCCATACCTGTATTTCCCATACTTCCAATTTCTTCTTTATCAGATAAAATGCATACCGCTGTATTTTTTACATTTTGCACATTCATCATTGCCATAAGTGATGTATATGCACAAATTCTATCATCTTGCCCATAACTTGCAACCATACTGTTATCAAATCCTAAGCTTCTTGCTTTAAATGCTGGTACAAGTTCTAATTCGCTACTTAAGAAATCCTTTTCAGTAATTCCATATTTTTCGTTTAAGATTTTCATTATGTTTAATTTCACTTTTTCAGTTTCTTTTTCTCCTCCATATGGAATACTTCCAATTAACAGATTTAGGTTTTCTCCCTCAATACCTGTTTTTAATTTTTTCTCCATTTGGTCTTGTGCCAAATGTGGTAATAAATCTGTAATTGTAAAAATAGGGTCATTTTCATCTTCTCCAATATTTACAGTTATTTTTTCTCCATTAGCTTTTACTAAAACACCATGTATACTTAGTGGAATTGTTGTCCATTGGTATTTTTTTATTCCACCATAATAATGTGTTTTAAAATATGCAAATCCTCCGTCTTCATATAATGGGTTTGGTTTTAAGTCTAATCTTGGTGAATCCACATGTGAACCAATGATGTGAATACCATTTTCAATATTTTCTGTGCCTATTATTGCTAGATACATACTTTTATCTCTGTTTACAAAATAAACTTTGTCTCCTGGCTTTAGACTTTCAAAATACATAATATCTTTAAATCCATTTTCTTCTGCTATTTTTCTTGCGTTTGTAATTACTTCTCTTTCAGTTTTTGATTTATTTAGGAACTCTATATACCCATTTGAAAAGTTTAATATTTCTTCTCTTTCTTTACTGTCTGTTTCTTCCCAACCATTTTCTTTTTTGTTAAATAGTTTGTCTTTTAAATTTTCTTCCATTGTTTTTTATCCTCCCTGTTTACTTTTGTTTTTCCTATGTTAGTATACCACTATATTTTATATTTTTCTATATTTTTTGAAAAATTATTCAATTTTTGGAAATACTAACTTTACTAGCAGTAGTTTTCTAAAAAAATTTAACCAATAGTTACAAACAAGCTGATTAGAAAAATTAATTTGAGGAGGTTATTATGAGTTCTTTTTGGTTAGAAACCAATTCTCAGAATTTGGATTTTCCATCACTAGATAGTGATATTGTAGTAGATACTTGTATAATTGGAGCTGGACTTTTTGGGCTAAATACAGGATATTATTTATCAAATGCCGGAATAAAAGTTGCGATTTTAGAACGTGAAAATAATATTGGTACAAAAACTAGTGGTAATAGTACCGCAAAACTTACTAGTCAACATTCATTATTTTATAGTCATTTGATAAAAGATTATGGAATTGATTTTGCAAAAAAATATTTAAATGCAAATGAAGAAGCTATTTCTAATATAAAAAAAATTATGGATATCCATAATATAGATTGTGATTTTGAATGGCAAGATAGTTTTGTTTATACCACAAATGTTGAAGAAGATATTAAAATTCAAGACGAAGTAGATGCTGTTAATATTTTAGGATTAAATGCTGAATTTGTAACAAAAACTTCTCTTCCTTTTGAGATAAGTAGTGCAATAAAGTTTCCAAATCAAGCTCAATTTCACGTTAGCAAATTCATGAATGGATTAGCTTCATGTATTTCAAATAATAATGGAAAAATATTTGTTAATTCAGGAGTTGAAAATATTGCTAAAGATGCTGATGGATATAATGTTTTTACATCCAATAATAAAGTTCATTGCAAAAATATTGTTATGGCTTCGCATTATCCATTTTTAAATATTCCTGGTTTTTATTTTTCTAAAATGTATCAATCCACATCTTATGCAATCGCTGTGGACACTCATACAGATTTATTTGATGGTATGTATATCAGTTCTTCTGAGCCAATTTTTTCATTTAGAACTGCTTTATATAATGGTAAAAAGATTTTAATTGTTGGTGGAAATAATCATAAAACTGGTGAAGCAATCGAAAATAATTTTAACTATTCTTCCTTGGAAAATAAAGTTTTGGGGTTATATCCTTCTTCTGAAATATTATTCCGTTGGAATACAGAAGATTGTATTAGCCTTGATAAAATTCCATACATCGGAAAATATTCAAATATTATGCCAAATATTTATATAGGAACTGGTTTTAAAAAATGGGGCATGTCTACTTCAAATGTAGCTGCAAATATTGTTACAGATATGATTTTAGGCCGTAAAAATGAGTATTCTGAAGTCTTTAGTAGTACTCGTTTGCGCCCTATAAAAAATAGATGGGAAATGAAAAATATGGTTAAACAAACAGCTAACTCTTTAGTTTTTAATAAATATAAAATCCCTTCTAATTCAATATCAAATATAGGTTTAGATAATGCTGAAATTGTAAGTGTTAATGGACAAAATGTTGGTGTTTACAAATCACCTACAGGCGAAGTTTTTGCAGTTAAGCCTAACTGCTCACATTTAGGATGTTTGCTTGCTTGGAATAATCTTGATAAAACTTGGGATTGCCCTTGCCATGGATCGCGTTTTGATTATAAAGGAAATAACTTATATAGTCCTGCAAATAAAGGATTAGATACAATTGACATTAACAAATTCGAATAATTGATTATGAACTAAGTATGTTTTTCTTAGTTTCTCTCACATTTTTAGTAAATAGAATTAATAAACCTAAATTATTAAACTTTTTTGTCTAATAATTTAGGTTAACTTAATTTTAAAACTCTATTTTATTTTTATTCTACAAAAATATTTTAGTTAAGCTTTATTGCTTGAACCGAATACATCAATCATTTTGTGTTTTACAGTTTTTTTAATTAAATCTCTTGCTGGTGTTAAATATTTTCTAGGGTCAAATGCATTTGGCTCTTCTGCTAAAACTTTTCTTATTCCAGCTGTCATTGCTAAACGTAAATCTGTATCTACATTTATTTTTGAAACACCTGACACACTTGCTTCGTGTAATATTTCGTCTGGAACACCTTTAGCACCAGGAATATTACCACCATATTGATTACACATTTCAACTAATTCTGGAATTACTGTTGATGCTCCATGTAATACTATTGGTGTATTTGGAATTTTTTCTTTGATTTGTTTTAAAATATCAAATCTTAATTTTGCTTCTCCTTTGAATTTGTATGCTCCATGACTTGTTCCTATAGCAATTGCTAATGAGTCACATCCTGTTCTTTCTACAAATTCTCTTGCTTGTTCTGGATCTGTATACATTGCATCTGATTCTGAAACATTTACATCATCTTCTATTCCTGCTAATTTTCCAAGTTCTGCTTCTACTACAACACCTTTTGAATGTGCATAATCAACAACTTGTTTTGTTAATCTAACATTTTCTTCGAAGTCATATTTTGAACCGTCAATCATTACAGATGTAAATCCTGCATCTATACACATTTTACATGTTTCAAAGTCTGGTCCATGGTCTAAGTGTATTGCTATTGGTATATTTGGTGCTTCTTCAACTGCTGCTTGTACCATCTTCATTAAATAGTTTATTCTTGCATATTTTATCGCACTTGATGATGCTTGTAATATTACTGGTGAATTAGCTTCTTTAGCAGCATCTACTATTGCTTGTATTATTTCCATGTTGTTTACATTGAATGCTCCTATTGCAAATCCTTCTTTCTTTGATTTTTCAAACATTTCTTTTGTTGTTACTAGTGGCATAAAATCACTCCTTTTTTTATTTTTTCTAGTGCTATTTTATTGCTATTTTTTCATTGTGTCAAGTGATTTTTTTATTTTTCAACTCTATAACTTCCACATTGTGATTCATCAGTGTTTTGTGAATTGCAGTTTTCTGTTGGTCTTACTACTATTGATTGTAATTGGCACATATTATTTTGGCTGTTGTTATATCTACAACTTCCTACTGTACAATTTATTTTTTGATTTTCATTCATTTCATTTTCCTCCCTTTCTCAAGGCATAAATTTAGCCCTCAAAAATTAATGCTTTAAATTTGTAAATGTCAATCTCTTTTGATATTATCCCTAATTTAATATTTTTTATGTAACAATATTTTGAGAGCAAAATTTTTCTAGTGCCAAAACAAAAATTATTTTTTTAGGCTTTTATTCAAAAACATCTAGTAAATGCATAGCTCTTGTAAATGCCACATACAAAAGCTGTTTATCTAAAATGGAATTATCATAACTGTTATAATCTGCAACGACTACACTATCAAATTCTAAACCTTTTGAAAAATATGATGGAATAACAATAATTCCTCCTTCATATTTTTCTTGTTTTTCAGAAATTAAATTTATTTTGTCTATTTTTTTCTTTAAATTATCATAAATGTTTTTGCAAGTATCTTCATCTCTTGCAATTACTGCAATATTTTCGTAAGCATTTTGTTTAGAATATTGTATTTTTTCTAAAATTTTATCAATTTTTTCTTCGAAATTTTTTGTTTTTATGTAGTCAACTTGTTTTCCATGTCTTGCAACTGGAACAGCGGGTTTTATGTTTAATTCTTCTTTATTTTCAAAAAGAATTTTGTTTGCCTCATTCATAATTTCAATAGTAGTTCTGTAACTTTTGTCTAAAGTTTTTATTTCTGCTTCATTGTTAAATACTAATTCATTTATTCTTGACCAATTTGTTGTTCCTCTATATGAATAAATTCCTTGAGCTATGTCTCCTAAAATTGTTATTGATTTATTTCTTTGCAAAATTTCATATAATGTACAAAATTGGAATTCTCCAAAGTCTTGTGCTTCGTCTATTATTATATGTTTAAGTAAGAATTTTTCATTTAGTCCTAAGAGTTTATACTGTAAATACATAAGTGGTGCTAAATCCTCATATTCTACCTGCTTTTTCTTTATTTTTTTATTGAAACTTTCTCTTATATTTTCTGCAATCTCTTCTTCTACATATTTTTCTATTAAGTTTTCTTCATTTATTATTTTTTTATACACTTCTAAAGGAGTATATTTTTTTATTTTTTTGATATAGTCTATAACTAGCTGTTTTCCCCCTTTTAGTAAACTTCCTATTTCGTATTCAGTTTCTTCAAATATTTTTAATCGTTGTTTTTGTTTTTCTTCATCACTTAAATTTTCATCAATATTATCTAATTTTTCTTTTCTTTTTGATGTAATAAGGTCTACTAGTTTTTCTTGATTATTTGAAATTTTATTTTGCATTATTGCTTTTAATTTCTGAACTCTATCATATAATGCCATTTTTTCTTTATTGTCTAAAAGATTTGATTGTAATTCATCATATTTTATTGCCGTTATATTTGCTATTTTAAAGTCTTCTTTTTCTAAAATTTCATTATTTATTTTTTCTAAATATTCATCAACTAATTCTTTAAATTTTATACTTGCTTTAAATTTACTTGATAATTTTTCTATTTCTATCTCTCTTTGGGATTTATTTTTATTTACAATTTCTGCTAATTTGTAGTTTGCATCTTCAATTACTATTTTGTCTTTTATAAGCTGCAAAGCTAAATCTTCAAATGTTTCTTGTCTTACATAATCAACTCCCAAATCCGGAAGTACGTTTGATATGTAATCTAAGAAAAATCTATTTGGTGCAATTATCAGAAAGTCTTCTGGTTTAAAATCTTTTTCATATGTGTATACCAAATATGCAATTCTATGAAGTGCTACTGTTGTTTTACCTGACCCTGCAACTCCTTGAACTATTAGTGGCTTAAACATATTTGCTCTTATTACTTTATTTTGTTCTGATTGTATTGTTGTTATTATATTTTTTAATCGTGCATCAGAATTGTCGCCTAAACATTCTTGAAGCATTTTATCATTTGTTGTTACATCAACATCTGTATAATTTAGTAATTTTCCTTTTTCTATTGTATACACCCTTTTTAGCTCAAGTTCCCCTTCTATTATTCCTTCTGGACATGTGTAATTTGCTTTTCCAAGTTGACCATCATAATATAAGCTTGATATAGGTGCTCTCCAGTCTGCAACTGCTACATTTGATTCGTCATCAAATATGTTTGTTTTTCCTATGTATATTTTTTCTTTATTTTCTTCCTCTTCTGCTTTAAAGTCAATTCTTGCAAAATATGGCGTTTGTTTTGCATTTTCTAAGTTTTTTATTTTTGTTCCATGCATTTTTCCGCATTTGATTTAATAAAAATTCATCTGTTGTTGTTTTTTCAAGTCTTTCATATATTTGCTCTGTTTGTTCTAATTGCTTATCTACTAACTCTAGTACCTCCTTTAATTTTTTCTCTTCTGTTTGTTTTTCTTGTTCTGATAATTGTTTTTCAGTCATTTTTTTATACCTCTCTTTCTTATTCTTTAATTTTCTCTTTTTTTCTTTATTTTTCTTTTGTTTTAATAACCCAAAAAGAAAGCTAAAAACTTATAGTTTAATCCCTTTGGATTTTATACTTAGGGTTTGTACCCTTTAGTTTTTAGCTTTCTTTTTATTTAATTATCTCATTTTTCTTTTTTATTTCTCTTTTTGTGGACCCACCTGCCCACGCATCTCTTTACAATACTTTTCTAATATACTCTATTTTTTTGTATTTGTCAAGTGTTTTTTTGATTTTTTACTTTTAGGCGGCAAAATTCTCGTTGTCAATGCAACAACTTTTTTATAATATATGTACTTTGGGTTAATTTAAACTTTTTATTTTTCTTCACCATTTTTTCCTCTATTAGCTTCAACAGGAGGAGGAACAGCCTCCATAGCTTCTCTCATAATTTTTGTAAATGATTTTTTACCTTCACATGATAAACTATGTGTCGTCATATTCTCCACAATTTCTCTTACTTTTTCTATATAATAGTTTATCTTTTTTCCTTTTTCATTCTCGTCATGTTGACTTTCCAAAAAATCATAATATTCATTTATCAACTTGGCTAAATCTATTAAATTTTCTTTACCTAATCCAGCGATTTCAAATTTAAAATCTCTCATTAAATCTTCATCCATTATCGATTGTCTAATTCTTTCTCCGAACTTCTCCATAAAAGGTTCCACAATAGGATCAGCTTCCTCGTACATAGTAGTATCATGTATTTTACAAAAACATGGATCATCCAATAGATAAACTCCCTTTTTATGCATAATTTCTGTTACTTCTTTACTGAATCTTTCATGTATATTTTCAGCTAATAAAGTCCCCTCTTTCCCATTTAATTCAACTTCAATAGCTACCAATACACTGTGTAAAATTTCGTGAATAAGTGCTACATCTTTGCATTCCTTCCATCTTAAAATCGGAATTATTATTATATTATCTTCAGTATAATTTAAAGTATTGTCTTTTTTCATATCACTTATAACAGTACTTTCACAATTGACTTTTTTTATTTTTTCTATTTTTTGTGCTTCTTCATAATAATTACTTAGCTGTCTTAGTTGTTTTTCTCTTATTTCCTCCTCAGTCAAGTTATTTTTTTTTGCATAGCTATTTATATCCCACTGAATTTTTCTACAATTATCACAGAATTCTAGCACTTCTCTGTTTTGTTCAACAAATTCTTTTAATTCATCAAATAGCTCTCCTGCTACTATATATGCTCTTTTTATTTTTTCAATAATACACTTTCCTTCCTCAGTGTCTTTAAATTTAGATAAGTTAACCACTTTACCTGCACATCTATTAACTAATCTTGCCCCATAAATTCCGTGTTGACTATAATCAACTGATCCATTTTGATCAAGTTGATAGATAATTCCATAGGAGTCATATTCTGGCTTTCCAAAAAACGTCTCCAATTCCTTTTTCTGTTTTTCTTCATATGCCTCCGAACCATCTATCATCACTTTATATCGTGTTTCTTCTGAAACTTCTATTCCCATTTTTTCTAAAAATTTCCATTCTAATTTTCTTAATATTAATCTTTTTCTAAACACATAATCATTTGCTACATCTTGATAGTTAACATATGCACTTATATATTGTATTTGTTGCAATCTTTGCATCACAAGTTTTCTGTATTTTTCTCCAACTACTGTGACAATTGAATCTGTTATTTGAGGTATTAACTCTTTTATATCAATACTATATCTATCAAAAAATTTTTTATCTATCTTCATTTTCTAATTCCTTTTTTCATTTCATTAGTTTTATTTTACAACTTATATAAAATCAAGTTAACGACAATTTTTTAGGTCAATTTGTATTTTTTATTTAATATTATCTATTTCATCAGTATTATTCCTTTTATTTCATCGGATAATAATTTTAAAAAATTTTCCGCATCTTCTGCTGTTCCAACTATACTTCCATAATGTATAGGAATTGCTATTTGTGGTTTTATTATATTAACTAATGTTGCAGCTTCTTTATAGTCCATTGTGTATGTTCCTCCAACTGGTACTAAGGCTATATCGCATTTTATTTTTTGATTTTCTTCTGTTATGTCTGTATCTCCTGCTATATAATATTTTTTTCCTTCATTTTCTATTATATATCCAACCCAACCATTTTCTTTTGGATGAAATTTTTTTCCTACATTATAAGCTGGTAATGTTTCTATTTTTATTTTTTCTACTTCATAAGTTTCATTTGGTTTAACTACTATTATATTTTCTTCTTTAAAGCCATAGCTTTTTACTCTTTGTTTTAAGTCTTGTGTTATTACTATTTTTGTTGTTTCTTTTTTTACTTTTTCTATGTCTTCTTCTGAATAATGGTCGAAATGTTCATGTGTTATTAGTATTATGTCAGCGTCTTTGTATTCTGCTTTTAACTTGAATGGGTCAACATATATTATTTTTTCAAATTTAAATTTTACACAACTGTGATTTAATACTTCTATTTTTTCTATCATAGTCTCACCTTTTTCTTATATTTCTATTTTTATTATTCTATAATATTTTTTCTTAAATGTCTATATGCTTAAAGAATTTTTTACCCAAGCAACTCTTTCTTGATGCAACATTTGACCAAACTCAATACTCTCTTTTAACCCATATTTTTCTTTAATATAATCACCATTAATTACATCTAAACACTTTTTACCCAAATCTTCAAACTCTTTACTAGTAGGGTTATCAGCTTTAACAATAAGTTGTAAGCCATTTAAACCTAATACAGATTTATCAACTCTTTCTAAAAATTGAACCACTTTGTTTGGTTTCATATTGTAAAATATTCCGCCTCTCATGTGTTCTTTGCATGCTGTTTTTCCACATTTTATTAAACGATTGGGCATTTTTAAATTTTTTCCAAACTTTCTTACCACTTCTTCTCCTCGCACTTCATGCAAATAATGATGAGGATATTCTTCCTTTGGTGTTTCTCCTTTTCCTAAATCATGAGCTAATGCCCCAAATCTTATTTCTAATTTTCTTTCGTCACAATAGTTTTTTGTATATTCAGACACCTTGTCCAAAACTATCATTGTATGGTTGTACGCATCTCCCTCAGGATGATATTTTTTTGGTTGCAATGCCCCTATTAGATTATACACCTCTTTAAAATGCACATCTAATACATTACTTTGTTTTAATATATCAAAAAATATAGAAGGCTTTTCTGTTAGTAGTGCTTTACTAAATTCCGTATATACTCTTTCAGCCGATATAGAATTTAATTCTTGTTTTATATCATGCATCATTTCAAGAGTTTTTTCTTCTACACTAAACTTAAGTTTTGCTGCAAATCTTGCAACTCTATATACTCTTAAGGGGTCTTCTTTAAAATGCTCTGTTACAGCTTTAATTTGCTTTTTTTGCAAATCTTTTTGTCCACCATATGGATCTATAATTTCTTTTGTTAATACATCTTTTGCAATTGCATTTATTGTGATGTCTCTTCTTGCTAAATCTTCTTCTATGCTTATTGTTTTGTCGGTTTCTATATCAAAACTATTATGTCCTATTCCTATTTTTCTTTCTTTTCTTGCAATTGCAAATTCTTTTCCATCTATATCAAATACTGGAAAGTCTTTTCCTCTTATATTTGCTTCTGGAAATAAATTTTTAAATTCATCAAAGCTAATTCCTGTAACGCAATAGTCTTCGTCATGATTTTCTATTCTAAGTAGTTCGTCTCTTATTGCTCCACCTACTAAAAAGAGTTTTCCTCCATTATTTTTTATTTTGGTTGCTATTTCAATTATTGATTTCATATTTCCTCACTATACTTATTTTTATATTTATATTTTTTAACTAATCTCAAGTGGATTTTACACATTTTTTACAAGTTTTTTTGATGTTTTTACACATTTTTTTGCATTAATATTGAATAATTTTACACATTTTTTTCAAAATCATTTATTTCAAGACACTCTTGTGTTTCTTGCAAACATTCCAATGGCGGTTCTTTAAAACTCAAATACCAACTAATACCATTTCTATTGTTATCAATACTTTGCACCCTTTGTTCTAGTTGTTCAAAAGTTTTTGGCATTGGAACTATCACTGGCTGATTTGGTATCCAGTTGGCTGCTGTAGAGCCTTTAGAGCAATCTGCCATTTGTAGTGCTTGAATAATTCTTATTATTTCAGGAATAAATCTTCCTACATTCATCGGATAAATTAGTATTGTTCGCACCACGCCTTTATCATCTATTATAAATACATTTCGCACAGTTTCTGTGTTACTAATATCGCTTGCTATCATTCCATATTTTCTTGCAATTTGACCGTTTCTATCAGCTATAATTGGAAACGATACTTTTATTCCTGTTCTACAATATATGTCATACATCCACGCTAAGTGTGAACTGTTGCTATCTACACTTAATCCTAATAACTCTGTATTCATTTGTT
Organism: Clostridia bacterium; assembly: GCA_017458285.1. Classification (GTDB taxonomy): domain Bacteria; phylum Bacillota; class Clostridia; order TANB77; family CAG-508; genus CAG-269. The sequence goes on from JAFTFU010000168.1 coordinate 14,003, forward strand.
TAAAATATGTATGCGCCCTCGTAAATGCTATCATTTCTGTTGTGCATACAGGGGTAAAGTCTCCTGGATGCGAAAATAGTACTACCCATTTTCCTTTATAATCATTTAATGATATTTCTCCAAATGTAGTCGTTGCTGTAAAATCTGGTGCAATTTGACCAATTTTAACATTTCCATTCATCATTAATTCATAGTCCATAACCAAAAATCTCCTCTCATATTTTTTGTATAATATGAAAAGAAATTTGTTTTTGTTCTTTATTATTTTTGTATTTTCCCTTGCTTCTTTATTTTAAATCTACATTCCTAATCTTATTTCATCTTCTAATACTTGTTTTCTATCCGCTCTATTTTTTCTTCGCCTATCCAAATTATTTCTAATAGCTTTTTGAATAAGCCAACTACTAACATTAATTAACGATACTTTTCTAGCATCAATGTAAATTCTATCTTTTAAACCAATTTTTGATTCCGATTTTTTTATATTTGCGATTTCATAATGGGCGTCTATTAATTGTTTAAGATCTTTTAATAATAATGTGCCCGTAACACTTGTATTGCGTCTACTATATTGAGTATGTGTAATTGCAGGTATAGATTTTATTCTTTTTTTGTTTCTAACAAACAAATTTACTTTCGTAGGTAAATCTTCAAATTTACAATTTGGCTTAAATCTAATTTTATCCTCATCCTTTTCACCAAATAAAGTTCTTTTGAAACAACAATTCCAAATTGTCCCTGCAGTATTTGCCCCTATCTGGAAAAATCTTGATTCTTGTAGTTTTCCAGCTGGTGCCTTAAAAGTTTTTTTATCAGTTTCATACTGGTCACGTCTAGTTAATTGATACCCTAAAACAAAAACATCTGTATCGGGATTTTCATCTATTGCATTTTTTATGTTTTGTAATGCATTATCATTTAATTTGTCATCTGCATCAAGAAATAAAATATATTCTCCTCTTGCGTTGTCTAGTCCAATGTTTCTAGCACCTCCTGGACCACCTTGCTCCTTTGTTGTTTTAAGTGATTTTAAACTAATATTTGGATGCTTGTTTTTCCATGAATCTACAATATATTTCGAAATATCTGTATTATCAGAATTATCATCTATTACTAAAACTTCAATATTATCAAATTGTTGTTGTGCAATACTGTCTAGTGCATTTTTTATGTATCTATCTGCATTCTTCATTGGAATAATAATTGAAAATGTTTGCATTTCTAAGTTTCCTCTCTTATCTTTTTTATCACTTAAAAATAGTATATCAATTTAAAGCTAAATTTGTCAAGAGTTCCATAGATCTATGTTACTGAATTTTTATTGCATATATATTAAATACAATAGACTCTTTTTTATTTTCATACTGAACTGTACCCCCAAAAAATTTTGAGCATTACTATTTATCATAAAATTATCTAGTCCTGTTTAAGCGCCATAGCTATAATATGTACTATAACTAGTAACTTTTAAGCATAATTACTAATTTTTAGAACATACTAACAACATAAGAAAAAAGGAGTTTTACATGAAAAATTCAAAAGAAACCATTAATATAAATAAATTATATGGAGAGGAATGCATACTAAATATAGATGACTTCATAAAAAAATATAATATAAATTTAAACGGCTTATCCTCAGAGCAAGCCCAAAATTTGATAAATAAATTAGGATATAATGAAATTAGCAAAAGTAAGCCAAAGCACTGGTACAATTATTTTTTACAAAGTCTTTTCAGTCCTTTTAACAGTATTTTATTAGGAATAACTCTTGTGCTTTTATATACAGATGTTTTAATACCACCTATTCCAAGCTATGCTAACATTATTGTTATTTTAGTGTTAGTTTTATCTAGCACAATTTTAGATTTTTTTGAAGAATTTCGTTCAAACAAAGCAGCTGAAAAACTTAAAGAAATGGTTGCAACAACGTGTTTAACCTTAAGAGATGAAAAAGAAACTCTTATTCCAATAAAAAATGTTACTGTAGGCGATGTAGTTCTTCTTTCTAGTGGAAGCATGGTTCCTGCTGATTTAAGAATAATTGAATCAAATAATTTATATGTTAGACAATCCTCACTTACCGGCGAATCTGATGCAATAAAAAAGTTAGACAATTCTGCATACAAAATAGAAGATATAAAATCAATAACTGACTTAGATACAATATGTTTTATGGGAAGTAATGTTATAAGCGGTAGCGCTAAAGGCGTTGTTCTAAGAATTGCTGATGATACTTATTTAGGTAAAGTTGCAAATACATTAAATAATGGAAAGCCACAAACTGCTTTTCAAAAAGGCGTTAAAAATATAAGTAAATTATTAATTAAGTTTATGATAATAATGATACCAATTGTATTTCTTTTAACTGCATGGAAACATGAAACTTTAACTGCATTTACTTTCGCAGTTGCAATAGCAATAGGAATTACACCACTACTTTTGCCTGTTATTCTTTCATCTAGTCTATCCAAAGGTGCCATTAAAATGTCTAAAAAGAAAACTATCGTAAAGTCGCTAGATTCTATCCAAAGTTTTGGTGCGATGAATATTCTATGCACTGACAAAACAGGAACGCTTACTGAAGATAAAATTGTTCTTGAAAAATATCTTGATATTAAGGGAAGCGAAGATATTAGAGTTTTAAAGCATGCTTTTTTAAACTCTTATTTTCAAAAGGGTGTTAAAGGAAATATTGATGAAGCTATTATTTCTCGTGCAAAAGAGAATAATTTAGATGAGATTTCTAAAAACTATAAAATAATAGATGAAATTCCTTTTGATTTTTCTCGTAGACGTTTGTCTGTCATAGTTTCTGATGATAATGGCAAAACGCAAATGATTACTAAAGGAGCAGTAGAAGAAATTTTAAATATTTGCTCTTTTGTAGACTTTAAAGGAGATGTATCTCCAATTACTAAAGAAATAAAAAATAATATTAAGAAAATCAGTACAAACTTAAACAAAGAAGGCTTTAGGGTTGTTGCAGTTTGTCAAAAAAATGAAATTGACTTTGAAAAGCCTTTTGATATTAATGCAGAAAAAAACATGGTGCTGATTGGATTTATTGGTTTTCTTGACCCTCCTAAAGAAAGTGCAAAAATTGCAATAGAAAAATTAAATAATTCAGGAATTAGAGTTATCGTTTTAACAGGCGACAACAGCGAAGTTACAAAATGCATTTGTAATAAAGTAAATTTAAAATCAAAACGAGTTGTTTTAGGAAGCGAACTAGATAAATTATCAGATCTTGCTGCTCTAAGTCTTTTAAAAGAAGTTAATATTTTTGCGAAACTTTCTCCTGTTCAGAAAGCAAGAATTGTGCAGTTATTAAAACTTGATGGAAATATAGTTGGATACATGGGTGACGGAATAAATGATAGTCCTTCTCTTATGAATTCAGATGTAGGAATTTCTGTTGATACAGCAGTCGATATAGCAAAAGAATCTGCCGATATTATTCTTTTAGAAAAAGATTTAAATGTATTGCTAGATGGAGTTACTGAGCGGTCGACGTACTTTTGCAAATCTTATAAAATATATTAAACTTGCTATAAGCTTTAATTTTGGAGAAGTTACTTCTGTTATAATTGCAAGTATTATTCTTCCATTTTTACCTATTACTCCAATACAATTGCTTGTTCAAAGTTTATTATATGACTTAGGGCAGCTTACTCTTCCTTTTGATAACGTTGATAAAGAGTATCTAAAAGAGCCTAAAAAATGGGATATAAATGGCTTAAAAAATTTTATGCTATTTATGGGACCACTTAGTTCAAGTTTTGATATGATTATTTTTGCTTTTATGTGGTTTGTGTTTAATATTAGAACTGCTGCTACTTTTCAAACAATTTGGTTTTGTTATGGAGTAGTATCTAATTTGATTGGAATGCATATTATTAGAACTGCTAAAATTCCTTTTGTACAAAGCAATGCAAATAAACTTGTATATCTTTCTTCTATTATTTTAAGTATCATTGCAATAATTGTTCCTTTCACTAGCTTAGGTCATTTTATAGGTTTAGTTTTTATTTCTCCTATATACCTATCTATTATAATCGGCGTACCTGTTTTATATTGTTTTGTTGCTTTGTTTGCAAAGAAATTTTATATTAAAAAATATCATGAATGGATTTAGTTTGAATAAATCCATTCTATTTTTTATTATTACAAATTAATTCTCTTTTTTCTATTTTATTCATAGATAATTCCCCCTCTTTTATTTATCTATGATTTTTTTGATAAAAGTTACATTATTGTATTTTTTTTCTAGTTTTAGCATATACTATAATAAGTAGTTTATAATTAATAATGCTTCGGTTACTACTTAGTTTAAATATCTAAAGTCTGCGTCAGCATTAACTATTTTTATAATGAGGTAACAATTTGTAGTGCAAATTTAAATTATTTTTAAAAAACTATTGACAAGAGTACTATTTACGTTGTATAATTTAAATTGTCAATACATCGCGGGGTGGAGCAGTTGGCAGCTCGTTGGGCTCATAACCCAAAGGTCGGAGGTTCGAGTCCTCCCCCCGCAACCAGAAATAGCAAGTCTTTAAAGACTTGCTAAATTTTTTGTTTATAATAAAAAAGTAATGATAAAATTGTTATAAAACTGATAACAATATTTTTAACGCCTATATGTCACTCTTTATATATTTTCTGTAATAGTGCATCTTCTAAAGTTTTAGAAAAGTTTATTTTTAATGCTTCTGCTTTTGTGTTTATCCATTTAGGAATATTTACCGTTTTCTTTATTAATTCCTTTCCCCATTTTTCAGCAAAAGAACTGATGTCTACAGCTATATATGTCTTAAATTTAGAAATATACTCCCAATTTTCTATATCTAGATTTTTTTCCAATTCTTCAAATGTTACATCTTCAATTTTACTTGAAAATGGTATTTTCTCTCCATCTTCCATTTTATCTAATACAATACCTGCAATTAAATCTTCTGCCATTGTTATAGCCTCTTCCAATGTAATTCCACAAGTAGAATTATTTTGTAAATCAGGAACAAATACAGAATATCCACCTTCTTTTTCTTCATAAAATAAAACTGGATAAATAACTTTCATGACTATACCTCCCCTATATTTACAAGCTAGGGCTTATTTCAACCCTGCTTGTTTTAATATATTGTTAAGAGTTCCTTTTGGTATATCTCCTTTGTGATTTGGTACAGGAATACTACCGCTTCATTTCATTATGTCTATATATGTAATGTGAACCGTTAGTATGATGATGATACCACCCTTTGGAGATTAACAATTTCTCTAGCTCTCGAAACGTCATGACTATTCCTCCTAACAATTACATTGTACTACGTACACTACGTATTGTCAATAACTTATATATATTTTTTCTAAAAAAATATTTTTTATTCAATAACTTATAATCTACTCCATTTCTTGTACCACTTTGATTTTATGACCTATTATGTTGGCTATTTCTCCATATTTTATTGTTTCTCTAGTTTATTTATTGAAAATGTTTTGAATTATTGTTTTATTATATGTCTGTTATAAAAACTTTAACACTTTTATTGAAATATTTATATTTTTATGCTATTATAAACTGGAAGAAAATTTGTTAAAATTAGAATGGAGGTGCTTAATATATGGAATTATTATTAGAATTTATATTCACCCTAATATTTGAAGGAAGTATTGAAGTTGCAAAAGATAGAAAAATTAGTAAATGGATTAGATATCCTTTAATTATATTGCTTTCAGTATTTTTTATTTCTGTAATTGGCTTAATTATTTACGTTAGCATTGGAATGATATTAAGTAAAGAGCATTATTCTCCTTTAGGTGGTATATTACTTTTAGCTTTTGTAATTATTTTAATAGTATCTGCAATAAGAAGTATAAAAAAAGAAATTAAATCAAGAAAAGCAAATTAAAAAATTTCGAGTATAATCTCGCATTTATACAATTATCTTTTATAATTCATAAGCCTCAAAATAGTAATAATTACTACATTCTACATCTGTGGTAAAGACAAAATTTTTAAAAAATGTTATTGTAATCTACGAGGAGGTAGTATGATATGAATCAAATAAAAATAGGAAAATTTATTGCTCAATGTAGAAATGAGAATAATTTGACACAAGAAGCATTAGGAGAAAAGTTAGGTGTTACAAACAAAACAATCTCAAGATGGGAAAATGGACATTATTTACCCGATATAGAAATGCTACAATTATTAAGTAAAGAATTTAATATTAGCATAAATGAGTTAATTACTGGAGAACGAATAAAAGATATTGATTACAAAGAAAAGGCAGAAGAAAATTTAATAAAAGCATTAGAAAACAGTTCATTTTCTTTAAAGGAAAAAATAGACTTTTATAAAAATAAATGGAAAAAAGAACACTTTTTTGAATTAACAATAGAAATGCTTCTAATTTTATTAATAATTGGTGTAGGATTTTATTTTAATAATGAATTTGTATTATTGGGAGCAATATTAGGTTTTATATATTGCAGAGTAAACTATAAGAGAATAATGGCATATATAGAAAATCATGTCTGTAGAAAATTTGAAGACAAATAATATTTTATAAATCAATCTTTATGTGATTAGATTGTTTAAAAGATTACCGGTTTTGAGTTGGTAATCTTAATTTTTTCGAAAATCACTTGATAATCCTCAAAAAAAATGTTAAATTAAATACGTAAATTAAAAAGAGGAGGCAAGTCTATGAAAGAAAACAAAATTGAAGAAAAACAAAAAATGGTTCAAGAAAACTTAAAAAGATATAGCTCAATTAATGTTCAAGAATTATTTAATGAATTAAAAACATCATATGAAGGAATCAGTATTGTAGAATTAGAAGATAGAATTGAGGAATACGGAAAAAACTCGATAGAAATCGATGCAAATAATTCATTACTGAAAAAAATAAAAGAGGCCATTATAAACCCGTTCAACATTGTTTTAATTTTGGTTGCAATAATAACTTTTGTAACTGATGTAATAATTTCAACAGATAAAGATTATGCAACATTTTTATTAATTATAAGCACAATTATAATTTCGGCCATCATTTCTTTAGTACAAGAAACCAAATCTGATAATGCTGCTAAAAAGCTAAAAAAGATGATTACAAACAAAATAAATGTGGTAAGAGATGATGTAGAATCCATTGAAGAAGTTGAAAACATTGTTCCCGGCGATATAGTAAAGCTTTCATCAGGAGACATGCTTCCTGGAGATGTAAGATTTTTAGAAGTAAAAGATTTATTTATCGATCAAGCTTCATTAACAGGAGAATCTAATCCTGTAGAAAAATTCTCTGTTTTAAAAGAATATGATGATGTAACTGATATTTCAAATATAGGTTTTATGGGAACAAACATTGTAAGTGGTAGAGCAACCGCAATTGTACTTACTACTGGAAACAAAACTTACTTTGGAAATATGGCAAAATCTTTATACAGTGTAAATGAGAAAAATAGCTTTGAAAAAGGTATTGATGATGTTAGTAAATTATTGATAAAATTTATGCTTATTATGCTACCAATTATATTGGTCATAAACTTTTTTACAAAAAGCGACTGGTGGTCTTCTCTATTGTTTTCTATTACAATTGCAGTTGGTTTAACGCCAGAAATGCTACCAGTTATTATGACTACAACAATGGCAAAAGGTGCTGTTGAAATGTCAAAACAAAAAACTATTGTAAAAAGATTAAGTGCAATTCAAACTTTTGGCGAGATGAATATTTTATGTACTGATAAAACAGGAACTTTAACAGAAGATGAAATAGTTCTTGAAAAGTATATGGATGTTACAGGCAATGAAAATATAAGAATTTTAAGACACGCTTTTTTAAATAGCTATTTTCAAACCGGATTAAAAAATCTAATTGACGTTGCAATCATTTCAAGAGCTGAAAAAGAAAAACTTAATATTTTAAAAGAAAAATATGTAAGAGAAGATGAAATTCCATTTGACTTTACAAGAAGAAGAATGAGTGTAGTTTTAAAAGATGATAATGGCAAAAGACAGTTAATTACAAAAGGTGCAGTTGATGAAATAATATCAATTTGTTCATTTATCGATATAGATGGAAAGGCCGAAGTTTTAACAGATGAACTAAGGGCTAAGGCTTATAGTATATACGAAAAACATAATAATGATGGTTTAAGAGTTCTTGCAGTTGCACAAAAAAATGATATTCATGGTGTAGAAACTTTCGGTGTTCAAGATGAACAGAATATGGTTCTAATAGGCTTTGTAGGCTTCTTAGACCCACCAAAAACAAGTGCTAAACAAGCAATTTCAGCATTAAAAAAACATGGTGTTGATACTGTAGTTTTAACAGGTGATAGCGAAGGCGTTGCTTTAAATGTTTGCAAAAAAGTTGGAATTAAAGTTTCTAATCGTTTAACTGGAAAAGATGTTGAAAATATGACTGATGAACAATTAAAAGAAAAAATAAAGGATTGTCACTTATTTTCAAAACTATCTCCTTTGCAAAAACAAAGAATTGTTAGAATTTTCCAAGAAAATGGTAATACTGTAGGTTACATGGGAGATGGCATTAATGATAGCCCACCATTAAAACAGGCAGATGTTGGGATTTCCGTAGATACCGCAGTTGATATTGCTAAAGAAACAGCAGATATTATTCTTTTGGAAAAAGATTTGAATGTACTAGAACAAGGTGTAATTAATGGAAGAAAAACTTTCACAAACGTTTTGAAATATATAAAAATGGCTACTAGTGGTAACTTTGGAAATATGCTTTCAGTTATTATTGCAAGCCTTTTCTTACCATTTTTACCATTGCTACCTATTCATATTTTAATTCAAAATTTATTGTGTGATTTTGCACAAATTGGTATGCCGTTTGATAATGTAGATAGTGAGTACCTTGAAAGACCTAAAAAATGGAATACAAAAGAAATTAGAAACTTTATGTTTGCATTTGGAACAATTAGTACTGTATTGGACGTTATATGTTTTGCAGTTTTATGGTTTGTTTTGAAGTTTAATACTGTAGAAAAAGCAACTTTATTCCAAACTGGTTGGTTTGCTTTTGGTATAATTTCACAAACAATGATTATCCATATGATAAGAACTCATAAAACTCCATTTGTTAAGAGTAAATCTTCTAGAGAGTTATTAATTTCAACTTTTGCGATTACTGTAATTACTCTTATTATTGCTTTCACAAATATTTCTAAGATATTTGATTTAAGTAGACTTCCTTTTGAATATATGTTATGGATTCTTGCTTTACTTTGCATATACATTGCATTTATTCAAATTTATAAGAAGATTTATATTAAACGAAATAATCAGTGGCTATAAAATTAAACAAGATTAAACAAAATAGAATTAATTTAAATTAAAGAAAAACTAAATTTGAGAGTAACTCTACTTTGTTCTCTTCAAATTTAGCTTTTCTTTTTATATTTTATTTATATTTTTTAATTCTAATATATTCCTTATCTTTTTTATTTTTCCCTAAAAATTCATCTACAATAAATTTTCCGTATCCCCTAATAACTAATATATCTTTTTCTTGCAATGTTTTAGTAACTTTTTGAATTACAGAATAATTTACAGAAACTCTTTCATTTTCAATTAATTCTTGCGAATTTTTTCGTGAAATTTTCAAAAGCTCTGATAAAATATTGTCAATTCTGATTGAATTGACTGAAATTACTATATCTTCAAACTCTATTTCTTTGGCTTTTATTTCATCAATGTTTATTATAGATATTTTTGCCTTTTTTAATAATTTTTCATATTCAAGACTGGTTTTTAAATATTGAGCATTTTCATTTAAGACTATTATATAACATGAGTCTTCATATACTATGATGTCTCCTATTCTCTCTTTTGCTAGACCAAAACTTAGAAGTGTTCCTAAATAATTTCTATGTTGTAATTTTCCTTTTATTTCACTTGGTAACTCAATTTTTATTGATTTTAAAATACTTTTTAAATTGATGTTTATTAAGCTTTCGTCCATATTTTCAGGATAAATTATTAGTATCTTTCTTTCTGAATTTTCATATCCACCACTAAGAATAAAATTTTCTATTTTATTTTTTCTTAATTCTTTTTCCTCTATTTTTATTTCGTATTCGTTAAGAAAATCTGTATACATTATTCTGTTTCTTTTTCTGCTAAGTATAACTTTATCCATTATTCTCGCAATTAATACTTTGTCATTTCGATTGTTTTCCATTTTCATTTCCTCTTTTTAAGAGGATTTTATCATAAAATACTGTATTTAACAATGTTTTTATTTATTTTTCGTTCTATACCGCAAAATTAATTCCCCTTGCAATAATATCCTTCATATTTTCAATTAAATCATCAATTTCTTTTGGAGTTACTATCATATTATAATCTCCCACATTTAATGCTTCTTTAACTTCTTCATAGTTATCTTGCTCTTTTAAGTTATTTAAATAATCATTTGATTTTGCTTCATTTTGAAGTTTAGTTATGAATATGTCTAATGCATCATTTACTAAAACTGCAGTTTCTACAGCAGTTGGAATTCCCATTGCAATAACAGGTATTCCTAATGTTTCTTCGCTTATTTCTGCTCTTTTATTATAAACTCCAGCCCCTGGTACAATTCCTGTATCTGCAATTTGTATTGTGCTACTTATTCTGTCTATACTTCTTGAGGCTAATGCATCTATCACTATTAATAATTTGGGTTTTACATTATCTATTATTCCCTTTAATATTTCCATAGTTTCTATTCCTGTTGTTCCTAAAACACCTGGAGCTACTGCACATACTGGTCTTGTTCCCTCTTCTACGTATTGTGGTAAATACTTTATTAGATGTCTTGTAACATCTACTTCGTTTATTACCTTAGGACCTAAAGAATCAGGTGTTACATATATATTTCCTAACCCTGCAACTAATATTTCGTCTTGACCTCCAATATGTGCTTCTAGTATAGTTTTTAATTCTTTTGTTACAACCTCAGATGCTTGTTGAATATCATCTTCTGTTGCCACTTTTAATTTTTTTATATCTATCGTGATATAATTTCCTTTTGGCTTTCCTATTGCTTTTTCTCCATTTTCATTTGTTATTTTTACTCTTTCTATTCTTATTTTTTCATTTACTTCTTCTTGAGTGGTTTCTATTCCGTCTATTTGGCTTATATTATTTGCTTTTTGATATATGTCTCTTCTTTCATTTGCTAAATCTGTTCTAAAATTATACATTTTCTTTTTATGTTAGTTTTTTATCTAACATTTCTCCTTTCCTGTATAAAACTTTTTGTCATAATAACCTTTTTGTTGCTGTTTTTTATATTTATTATTATTTTTTTATATTTTTTTATTCAATTTTCAAAAAAGTCTTGACAAATTGAATTTATTATTTTATAATATCTTTGTTCCGGGCAGATGGCCGAGCGGCTAAAGGCGGCAGACTGTAAATCTGTTCTCATTCGAGTACGAAGGTTCGAATCCTTCTCTGCCCACCAACACAAAAACCAACTTAATTCTTTTGAATTAGTTGGTTTTATTTTACTTTACTTTAAAGTTAATACTTGTGGTGGTTTTAAAAGTCTTCTCCCTCAATATTTGGTTTTATTTTAAAAATAACATTTTTTATCGATGTAGCCGCAAGTGTCTATATTGATAAAAAATGTTTTTTTCATATATAAACATATTAACTAATTAAGTCTTTGATATTTAATTTAATATTATATATATTATTTACTATACTTGCTAATTATACTTTTTACATAATCCATAAAATCATCTTCTTTTTTATCTTTAGGCATATTTTGCATTAATTTAAATACTTCCTTTAAATATTCTACTAATTCTTTTTTATATGTTTGGATTATATGTAAGTCAAATTCTTGTAATATTAACCACATTATATAAAAACTATTTTTACTTCCCTTTTTAGACTTAGTTTTAGTTGGATTAAGTACTTTTATTAATGCATCTTCATCTTCAAATATAACTTTTAATTTTTCCACAAAATCTTCAACTGCATTTACAGAATTTAAAAATTCTTTCTCTTTTTCACTATTTGGTCTCATTTTTTCTAAAAATTTAGTTATTTCATTCTTATTTCTTACTGATATTTTTATAAGGGATTTTTCTTTTTTGGTATTTTTGTTATCTGTACGTAGATTTATTTTAAAGAAATGATTTATATTTTCTATATTTAATTCTATATAATGCATATATGCTAGTATAGTTACTAATTCTTCTTTCATAGTATTACGATATTGTTTAAAACCTTTGTATTTTGCAATTTCTTTTATTTTGTTTATTGTGTTTGTAATATCAAAAGAATTCCACATTTCAAATGAATTCATACTAATTGGACATGGGTTTTGGTTAAGTCTAATAAATATATCAACGAAATCAATATTTTCATTTCCTTTTTTATCTATTCTTATTACATCAAACACATAATTTTCAATTGGCTCTCTTTTAAATTGGTTAATACTCTCAGGTCCTTCTTCAAAAACTTTATTATTCAAATCTTCTAAATCTTGTAATCCTTTAAGTGCATATTTATCTTTATAAGTTCTTATATATTCATAATCTTGATCTGTAACTGGTTCTCCCATAAATTTTAAAATATCTATTAATCTTTGTTGACCATCTAATACTATATCTGTGCTCAATCCGTTTTCTTGTATTTCCGTATATAAATATATAGGTGGAAGTTTTACACCTAAAATAATACTTTCTATAATTTTGGAAGCTTTTCTTTTATCTAAAACTTCTCCCCTCTGATACGCCGGGCGTACTATAAACCTATTCTGTTTAATATGACCAATAATTTCTCCTATTTCCATTGTTTCTTTTCTTGTTGTTAATTGTTGAGATAAAAGCGGGCTATTCCAATCTTTATCTTTACTTATTCTTGAATCTTTATTATAAATAATAGTTTTTTTGTTATCTTTAATTTTTTCCAAATATATATTTATATCTAATTTTAATTCTTTTTCCATATATTCTTTCATATAATTATGTCTTCTTTGAGTGTCAATTCCTGAGTTACTATTATATGTATCAAAATAATCTTTTCCTTCGTCTTCAACATAATGACAAAACTTATCAATATTAAAATCATAAAAATTATTTCCAAAATTGTTATATAATATTGAAAGCATCCAATATATACTTTTAAAAAACTGTGGATTGTTTTGTAAATCATTTCGTACATTTTTTAATTTTTCTTTTATTAGATATAATTTATCAAATATTTTTTCGAATTCTTTTAATTTATTTGATAATTCATTTTCAGGTATTTTTTTTATAAATTCGTCATAATATTTATCTATTATCGTACTACTGCATTGTACATTTCTCTCTCCTATAATTGGAATATATGTGGATGTAATAATCTCTCTAATTATTATTAATAATATATTTATTTTTTCTCTTTCATCTATTTTTCTTTTTACTCCAATACAGAATAGTTCAATACATTTATCGTAAAATTCTTTTTTGCTCTTAAATAATTGTTCAAATTCAAATGTTAGTTTATCATAATAATATTTTGCTCTTGCAATTTCACTACTTTTTAATGATGTCATTCCAAAATTATATCTTCTAAACAAATCCCTTTTCATGTATTCTACATCTTTGTCACTAGCAGTAATAGAGCTTTCCACTGTATAACATATCATTTTTATTTTATATTCGCCAAATAATGTTTTTAGGTTCGGAGCTAATTCATTATATGTTTTATCTCCCCAATCTTTTAATTTTTGCAATCCCGAATCATTTAATTTGAATTGATTATTATAAAATTTTAATAATGTTTCGTATCTTTGTCTTCCATCTATTATTTCTATTTCTTTTCCCTTTTTTATAACGGTTAATGGTGGCACAATTCCATTCATCAGAACAGTTTCAATTAAGTTTGTTGCTTTTAGTTCTGACCATATATAATTTCTTTGATAACTTGGTGCGTATTTTACATTTTTTCTTTCTTCTGATATTACTAAATTATTTACTGTTACTTCAATTAATTCAACTTTCATCGATTTATATATTTCTTCTAATTTTCTCGTCTTATCGTTCATTTTTCTCTCCTTTTTAGCTTGATTTTCACATGATTATAGCATATTTTCAGAGAATTCGTCAATATTTTACTTTTTTCGACATTCATTAATTTTAATTTTTTTACTTTTAATTATTTCTCACTAAAAAACAACAACAAACTTCTATTGCACTAAACTGCTGTCGCAGTAGTCGTTTAAGTTTAGTATATCTATGGATTTAAATTAGTGCAAAACAAA
>JAFTFU010000169.1 GCA_017458285.1 Clostridia bacterium
ATGAAAATAATAATGAAAATGAAAATAATAATGAAAATGATAATGATAATGAATATGCGAGCGACAGTTGTGTAGACGGTTTGCAAAAAATTATTGATTTTTATAATAACAATATTGGTCTCATTACTCCCTATGGTTTAGAAACGTTGCAAGATTATTTAAAAGAAATGGATTATGAGGTTATTTTATTGGCAATGAAAAAAGCAGTAGAAGCCAATATACGAAATATTAAATACATAAAAGGAACTCTAAACAATTGGAGCAAAGCAGGAGTAAAAACTCTTATAGAAGCGGAAGAAGAAAACAGAAAATTTCATGAAAATAACAAAGATCCAGAAGAAACTGAAGAAGAAAAAACAAAACGAAAAATAAAAGAATTGGAGGAATTAATGAATGCAAATTAGTGAGTTCATTGAAGCAACTTCAAGGCTAGAGACGTATTATGATAAAGAATACTTAAAAGAACAAAGACAAATAATGTTTGAGGAATTAAAAAATATAAATATCGAGAGATATAGAAAATTAATTTCGGAGGCAATAAAAAAATGCAAATACTTACCTAAAGTTGCAGATTTTATTGAAATTAATAATACGACATTGTATACACAGGTGGCTGAAGAAAAAGACATAGTTGAATGTGAAAAATGTAACAATACAGGTTATTTGTTATACAGAAAAATGAAGAAAAATGGCAATAAAGATTTGTTTTATACATATGCAGCAATATGTACCTGCGGAAATAAAAAACAATACAAAGGGTGGGAAATTTCAGATGAAGAACACAGAAGTAATTATTATACACCACTTGCAACGCAATTAGGAATGTAGGAGGATGATTTACAAATGAGTGTAATAACATATACAACAAGACAAATGAGTTTTGAAGATATAAAACCAAAACGAAAAATAAGATATGAGCAAATACTAGATAGATTACTAACAGGAGCAAAAACAGCAAAAGAAATAGCAATAGAATTATACGATTTAGGATTCACAACAAGCACAGAAAGAAACAATACAGCTCCAAGATTAACAGAGTTAGAAAAAATGAAACTAGTTAGAGTGATAGATAAAAAGAAATGCGAACACACAGGGAAGAAAGTTGCAGTATACGAGATAACACCAGAGGGGATAGAAAGGAGATTTGGAAAAATCAATAGTTAGCCTATGAAATACAATTACCCAGAATTAAAAGGAATATGTGCAAAAACACTACAAAAGAACTTGTGTAATGGTTGTCAACAATTAGAAAACTTAAATTTTAGAGGAAAAGAAAAATGCAATATGATAAAAGAGCCAGTACAAAGTTTGAAAAATATAACAGGAATACAGGAGAAGATGAAAATATGACAGAAGAAGAATTTTTAATAAACATGAAAAACTTCTTTGAAAATATAGATACACTAAAAATAGACCTCGAGAAACAAATAAGTGAAATAGAATTAGCAAGAAATGATTTACTACATGAATTAGAATTGGGGAATTTAAATGCACCAGAGATAATGAAAGTAGCAAAAACATTAAAAGAAGTTCTTCAAGAAAGGCGAAAATACAAAGATGAATTGGCAAAAGTAATAATATTAAAAGGATTTACAGATAAATACAACAACAAGATGATAACAGGAGATATAATACTTGTTTTAAAAAATCTACGAACATTAGAGAAAAACAAAGAAACAAGAACATACAATCCTAGAAGAATAACAAATTTAAAATGTGTGGAGGACAGCAAATGAAAAATAAAATTTTTACAATAATAATTTTAATATTATCAATAGCAATAAGTTTATGCAATATGAAATTACAGATAGAAAACATTAAGTTAAAAGAAGAAATTAAACAAATGAGAGGAGAATATGAATATGGAAAAAACATATAGAATTAAAAAAGAAGATTTAACAAATAAAGAAATATTAGCAGAGGGATATAAAATATTTGCACCAGGATTTAAAACTAAACATGGCGATTATTGTTATGCAGATGAAAACGGACAAGCAGTAGGAACATTTCACAAAGTTGATGGAGAAATAGAAGAATGTTCATGGGGATTACATTTTAGTAAAAATCCATTTGATTGTTTTAATTTTTACGAATGTGTACAATGGAATGAATTTGCAAAGGTTAGAGCATATGAAAATGTTATGGATAGTGACGAAGGAGATAAAAGCGTAGCACAAGTGCTTGAAATTGTTGAAACATATACATTTGATGAATTTATAAAAATTTTAAAAGAGTACAATAAAAATAAATATTTAAACTCAGTAAACTCTAGCGAAGGAGTAAACCGTAGCAAAGGAGTAAACTGTAGCAAAGGAGTAAACTGTAGCAAAGGAGTAAACTGTAGCGACGGAGTAAACTCTAGCGACGGAGTAAACTCTAGCGACGGAGTAAACTGTAGTTATGGAATAGTAAAATCAGAGGGAGTGTCTACTAGCATATTTTGTTACAAATTTACAGGAAAAAATGGTTTATTTAACAAAATAGTTGAATTTGAAAGAATTGAAGAAGTTATGAATAATATAATGAACTTTGAGTGGAATCCAGTATTCAACAATGCTTTTGAACTAAAAAAGGAAAAACAACAATGGTTTGAAGTAAATATACCTGGAATATTTGAAATAGACAACAAAACAGCATGGTCAACAATGCCAAAAGAAATGAAAGAATACATACAAAGCTTACCAGAATATGATGAAGAAATATTCAATAAAATAACAGGAGATATTGAAAATGATTAGAAATGTAAAAGGAAACATATTAAATTGCAAAGAAGAAATAATAGTCCATCAAGTGAATTGCCAAGGAATAATGGGAGGAGGACTGGCTAAACAAATAGCCAGTCGATATCCTGACACAGAAAGAGACTATAAAAACTTTTGCGATTATTATAATAACGAATATAACAAAGTAAAAGGTGCACCATTTCTTACAGGAGAAATAGACCATACAATATGCAATTTATTCAGTCAAAAACCTAATTTTGATACAGATTATGAGGCTATGGAAGAAGGATTAAGAACATTAAAAGAACATTGCAAACAGTATAAAAGAAGCATAGCCATACCTTATGGAATAGGTTGCGGGATAGCCAATGGAGATTGGAATATAGTTTATAAAATAATAGAAGAAGTATTTAGTGATTATGAAGTTACTTTATACAGATTGGAGGTTTGAGTTATGGAATATACAGAAGAATTAATAGAAGAACTAACAAAAGTAAATCCAGCAAACTTAAGCGAAGATGGATTGAAACTGTTTGAAAAGATAAATGAGATTATAGATGAAAGAGATAAGTCATTCACAAGAATAGAAGAATTAGAAAAAGCATTAATAGATGAAAATTATGAGTATAAAAAAGAGTTAGAAAAGAAAAATAAAGTAATAGATTTAATGGCAGAACAACTAACAACAGACTATCACGGCAAAGGATGGATAAAGAATTATTACGAAAGTCAGGTGTAGAAAATGATTAAATTAAACAATTTACAAAGTATAATAGATTATTTTGAAACAAGTAGAGAAAATTTAAAAAATATTCTTACAGAACAAAGTTGTACATTATTTCATAGCTTTGAATATTATGAAGGGCAACTAGACATGTGTGACAAAGTAGTTACAACATTAAAAATATATTATGAGCATCAAAAAAATAAAGTTGAGGGATAGATAATGATGAATTTGGAAAATCCAGTTTGGATAAATGATATTTATTATGTGAGAGGTTGTTTTTTAAAAGCAAAAGATTGCAATTTTAATAAAGATAAATTCCAAAAAGAAGTAGAAAAAGAACTAGAATTTAAAATCAACCTAATAACACCAATACAACAAGGGTATTACAGAATAAAGAAAAACGATGATTTTGAACGTGGAGAATATGGCGAATATTGTTATATGCCTTGCGAAAAAGGTAAAGGTGCAGTTTTATATTATTATGCAGGATTTGAAATACGAGGAGGAAAAATAGATGTTAAAAAAATATGAATTTATAGATAGAAATGAATTAATAAGCAAATTTGCTAAAGAAATGGCAAGATTACAGAAGAAAGCTGACAAGTATTATTACATAGATAATAACAAAGAAATGGCGGATTATGTATTGATATATGCAGCAGAATTAAAAGATTTTGCAAGTAAATTAGGTATTTGCGAAGAAATGTATCAAGAAGCTTTTAAAATATATGATTTTAGAAATAGTGGCAAAAAAAAATATTCTCTTAGCAAAGAACAATTAAAAGAATTAAAAAATTGGTATGATACACCAACAGAAGAATTTTAGAAAGCGAGGACAAGCAATGACAGTACAAGATTTAATAGAAGAGTTAAATAAAATGGATAAAGAAAAGGACGTTATAATTAAATTTGCTTTAGACAAAGAAGATGAAATAGGATATGTATTGCGCCCATTTTCAATTACACAACTATTTGATGATGAAGTGGTAATTTATGGAGCATACGACATCACAAAAGAAGATTGCGAGTTTATAGGACAAGTAGATTTAAAAGAAGCTTATAAGTATAATAAAAAATCAGAGGATAAAGATAGAGTTATAGAAAATACAATAAATAAAATAAACAAGATATTACACAAATTAGAATCACTTAATATATATGGAAGTGCATACGGCGAAACAGGAAGAAAAAGATGTCAAGAGGTAGTAAATAACGCTTATGATGATTTATTTGAACTGAAAAAAGAATTAAAAGGATTATTAGAAGAATAATTGAATTAGGGAGGTACAAATGAAATACATAAAAGAAGAATTGGAAAAGATGTTAAGAGAGCATTTAAAAAATGAGGCAAAATTAACGGAAATACAATTAAAAAAAGAAGAATATCAAGAAAGATTAAATTATGCAGGAACAGTATTAGAAGATGAAGAAGATGATGTAATAGAAAGTATGCAATTATCAGGACAAGGATATGACAATATACATAGTAATACAAATAAAATATCAGACACAACATCAACTACAGCAATGAATTATAAAAAAGAACTAAATCATATTAACAAAGAAGACAGAGAATTTTTAGAAAATAAGATTGCTGAATTTGAACATGAAGAGAATATATTAAATAAAAAAATAGTAAGGGTAAAAAATTTATTAACAATACTAAGTAAAAAGCAAAAAGTAGTTATTGAAGAATTTTATATAAATAATGAAAAAGGAAATTGGGGAAAAGTAAAAAAAGAATATGAAAATAGAATTTGTAAAGATTTATCAATAAAACAGTTACAAAACATAAGGGACATTGCAATAAAAGATATGCTGGAAGTATTAAATATGTAAACTTCGTTAAAATTTCGCTAAAGTTTCGCTAAAATTGTATTTACAATTTCGCTTTAAATTTTATATAATTATAATGGAGAAAATTTAAGAAGGTCTCTTATAAATATTAGTCGAAAGAGTTGGTGGTTAGATATCAGCTCTTTTATTTATGCTTAGAAAGGAAAGATAAAAATGGGAAATGAAGAATATATAGAAAAATGCAAAGAAATAGTAAAAGATTATGCAATAGCACATTTAGACAAAAGTGATAACATACCAGAATTTGAAGTTTTTGTTGTATGGAGCTGCAGAACACTTCAAAACAACAAAGCATTATTAAGCACAACGTTATTTGACGGAATGTATTACGAACTAACATATAATGGAGACAAAAAAGAAATATACGTAGATGCTTACAAGAAATTCGAAAACTTTGTAGTAAAAGTTTAATTTTATTTATGCTTATTACCAGAGCTAGGCTGATAATATATAATTTCCAAAAAGATTCTTTAAGGCTATGTAAAAGCCACCTCCTTTTAAAAAATCCTACCTAGCGGGATTTAAAATATTTCAGAGTAGTGTAATGGTAACACAAGAGACTTTGAATCTCTAATTCTTAGTTCGAGTCTAAGCTCTGAAACCAAAAGAATCATAAGAAAGAGGTAACTTATATGAGAGTAACACTAGAAGAAACATATATCAGAACAGTGTGTAGTATATGCAAAAACAAAACTAATTGCAATAAAGAATTACAAGGAAGAATAGACGGAACATTAAAATGTGATAATTATGAAACAACATTTATTCCAAAGAAAGTAGATAAAATAGCACATGGCACAATATGGTAAGAAAATAAAATACGATAATTGCATGATAAGGAAATGTGAGCAATGCAAATACTACGTTGAATGTTTTGAGTATAGGAAGCGAGACTATGAAGAAAAGAAGAAAGAGAAGAAAAAATTATAATTGGGAAGCGGAAATAGCAAAAGGAAATACAGACAAGTTTTACAACTCTACAGATTTTGATATAGCTAGAGAAAAAGTATTAGAAAGAGATAAAGGAAAGTGTCAATTCTTTTTAGGAAAATGGAACGATGGAATACATTCCCCAAACAAAATAAAGATAATAGATGCAAATACAGTTCATCATATAATACCAATAAAAGAAAGACCTGATTTAGCGTTAGATATTAATAATATGGTAAGCTTAAGTTTTAAGGCACATGAAATAATAGAAGATAGGCATAGATGGACGTGGAGAAATAAAAAGAAAAATAAACCTATAACGGAGGAAAGATGGTAAAGATAATTTGCGGAATGATTGGAAGCGGAAAAACAACATATGCATTAAACAATAAAAAAAGAGACGACATATTACTAGATTGGGATTTACTAGTTGATGCTTTAAAGACAGATAATCCTGTTTGGATAAAAGAAGTACAAGATTTATTGTTGAAATTTTTTTCGCAAAAAGGATTTGATGTTTGGTATATAACTACTAAATTAGGAAGCAATGAATTAGAATTGTTAGAACAAATAAAAGATGTAGAATATATATGGATTAATACAGATAAAAATCAATGCATTGAAAATATAAGAACAAGAAATAGAAATGATGAAGCTAAACATATAGAACAATTAAGAAGGAGTAATGAAAGAATATATAATGATTATTATACTTCTAAAATTAAATACAAAATTGTAAATGTATTTGATAATAATGAAAGGTGGTAACTATGAAATTAGAACATTTAATACAAGCATATAAGAAAAACAATATAGAAGCGGAACTAAAAGATATGAGTGACGGAAAAGAGAAAGCTGGAACAATAACATTTGCAAATGGAATATGTGCAGCATATCTGCTTGATGATGAAGAAATAGTAATATCCATGAAAATATTTTTCAATAGTTTAGCAAGAGGTAGTCTAAAACTAGATAAACAGATAACCCATACTGAAAGAGTACTCGAAGTAATTCAAAACACAATAATGTTATTAGGAAATGTAACACAACACGAAAGTAATATGATATTAGAAAGCTTAGGTTTCTTTGACAATACTCTTACAGAGAATAAAGGAATAAAACATCTATGCCATACCTATAGGCTAGAAGTATTAGGAAGTTTATTATGTTTAAATATAAATGAAATTGAAGAATAAAATAAAACAAAAGTAGAGAAACAATTGGCATAAGAATATATATAAATTCACATGTTAATGATAAAATAAGAATGTACAAAAAATCAAATTTAAAAATGTACAATTTTGTGCATCAATAAATTTGAAAAATTGTACATTTTTGTATTGACATTAACATCACATAATAAAACAGTTAACATAAGAAGCGGAACACCCCGGTCAAAATCTGGAGGTGTTTTTCTCTTAAGGAGAGCGGGTGTGAGGCGGAGACTGTCCAACTTTTTTGATTTTCTCGCGTGTAAAGGGGGTATAGGAATGGCAAACAAGAAAAAAACGTCAAAATCAACAGCCAAAAAGGAAAAAGAGCTTGAAGAAATGGTTGAAAAACTAGAAAAAAATGTAAAAAAAATAGAAAGTGAAAAAGAATTAGAAGAAAAAATAAAAGACAAAAGACAAGCAATAAAAGAAGATTTGCAAAATCAACTAATTTCACAAAACAAGTTTGGAAAACACTTTGATGACATGATTGAAGATTATTTATATTTTGTTGAATTAAAAGAAACACTACAACACGATATTGATTTGAATGGAATAAGATATAAAACAACAGGCGGAAATGGATTTACCACATTTAAACCGAATGAAAGTTGTGAAAGATTGATAAAAACAAATGCCCAAATGCTTAAAATTTTACAAGACCTTGATTTAAAAACACCAGATGATGGACCAAAAGAGGGTGAGGGAGATGATTTGTTGTAATGAAATTAATGAATACATAAAATTCGTTGAAGAAAATCCAAACGAAACAGATGATGAAATCAAATTATTAATAAAAAATATTATAAAGCCGACATTATCGAGAGATGATGTCTTTTTTGATGAAGAAATGTTTCAAAAAGCTGTTAAATATTGCGAAAAATGGTATTACAAATTATTTCCTTATCAAAAATTTGCATATGCTTTATTTTTTATGTATGACAAAAACAATACAGATATAGTAATATTTCCCGATATTTTAATTGTTATGGCAAGAGGAAATGGTAAAGACGGAATGATAATGCCCTTAGCAAATTTTTTACAAACACATTATTATGGGGTTAAAAATTACCATATAGATATCGTTGCTACATCGGAAGAACAAGCACTAAATTCTTTTAATGTTGTTTATAACATGCTAGAGAGCAATAAAAAAACAATGAAAAAATATTTTTACTGGAACAAGACAGAAGTAATAAACAAAATTACACATTCAATTTTAAGATATAATACAGCAAATGCAAAAACAAAAGACGGAAAACAAACAGGTATGATAATTTTCAACGAACTACATGCTTATGAGGATTATAAACAGATCAATGTATACAGTTCTGGATTAGGAAAAATAAAACATGCAAGAACAGTAACAATAACTACAAACGGAACTGTAAGAGATGGACCACTAGATGAAAAATTATCAATGTCAAAATTAGTTTTAAATGGGGAAGATAATTTCTTAGGATTATTGCCAATCATATATAAAATAAATGACTTTGATACAGTACATATACCTATGAAAAAATTCCTGGAAACAGGAAACAAAGAAGATATTGATATAACTGTTTGGTGTCAAGCAAATCCAAGCTTAAGATATATGCCTATATTAATGAACGAACTTATAAGAGACTATATAAAAATGCAAAAACAGAAATCTTATAGAGTTGAGTTCTATGCGAAAAGAATGAATTTACCACAGCAAGATGAAGAAGATGTTGTAACAGATTGGAACAACATTCTAAGAGCTTCATATAAAGATATAGAAAAAGAAATACCACGAGAATTAGGAGATGTAGCAGGAAGAAATGCAATAATTGGAATAGATTACGCAGATTTAAATGACTTTGCAAGTGCAGGATTCTTGTTTAAAGTAGATGGGGAATTTATATGGAGGCACAGAACATGGGTATGTGCCAATGGTAAATATTATGGAGATATAAAATTCCCATTTGATAATATCGGACAAGAAGGATATGAAGATTTTGTTATTGTAAAAACTGAAACTATAGATGCAAGAGAAATAATACTATGGTTAATAACAGAAATGTCAAAATACAACATAAAAAAATGGGTAATGGATATGTATAGATTTTTATTGCTAAAAAAAATATTTGAAGAATTTGGTATTAGTATTGAAACAAAAGATAACCCATATGGACAAGTTAGAATGATAAGAAAATTCGATAGTATAACAGCTATTGTGGCACCAAGAATAGAAGTTGCATTTGCGGAAGGAAAAATCAACATTGGAAACAGCGCATTAATGCGTTGGGCTATAAATAACACTGCAACTAAAATGGGAAAAGACGGAAATAAAAAATATGTAAAGATAGAACCAAAACTAAGAAAAAACGACCCATTTATGGCTTTTGTGGCAGCAATGAGTGCACAAGAGCTACTAGATGAAGAAATTATTTATGTTTAGGAGGTGTAAAAATGGTATTAGATAAAATATTTAAGAATGAAAAAAATGAATTTATTAGCTTCTTAGATGTGTTGTTAAAAGACAATGTTAAAGAAAATTATATATATGCATTAGCAGAAGCACATGCTATTGATTTAATTGCAAAAACAATATCTAAATGCGAAATACAAACATTTGAAATGAACGGAAAAAAAGTAGAAGAAAAAAGAGGCGATTTATATTGGACGTTAAATCTTCAACCTAATTATAACGAAAATGGAACAGCATTTTTATACAAACTAGTAACTAAATTACTGACAGAAAAAACTGCATTAATAGTAATAAATAAAAAAGCAAAAACAAATTTGTTGTATATTGCAGATACATATGAAGCATCAAACGACATATTGTATGGAAAAACATTCAAAAATGTATATATTTCAGATGAAGAAGGAAATTCGTTAAAATTAGAAAAAACATACAATCAAAACAATGCAATTTACTATTCCTTATCTAACAACGATCTAACATCTGCAAGTGAAACTTTTAAAAACAATACTGCTAAAATATTAAAAGCTTTAGAAAAAAACTTTATTAGAGCCAATACAGCAAAATGGAGATTAAAAAATCCTGGTGGGCAACCGACCATAATGGATTTTGAAACTAAAAAAATAATAGATTATAAGGATTATAAAAATAAGATAACAGAGGGACTATTTAGTGATGAAGAAGCGGTAGTATTACTATCACAAGTTTTTGATTTAGAAGATTTAAATGACTCAAGCAAAAGAAACAATAAAACTGCTGAAGATTATGAGAGTGTAGTAAGAAAAATAGGAGATGAAGTTGCAAATAAATGGGATATTCCATTAGATATTTTCTATGGTAGCAAAACCGAAAAATCTACAGGTACTAACGATTTTATCACTTTTGCAGTAGATCCATATTTTGAATTAATTGAAGATGGTTTAAATATTTCATTAGTAGGTAAAGAAAGCTTTATAAAAGGCGAATATATACAAATTAACAGATGCCATATAACACATAAGGATATTTTAGAATCTGCAAGTGGAATTGATAAGTTAACAGCAAATGGATTTAGCAGAAACGAAACTAATAAGTTATTAAGATTGCCAAAAATCGATGAAGATTGGGCAGATAAACATTATATAACTAAAAACTACGGAAATGTGGAAGGAGGTGCGGAAGAAAATGGATAAGTTTTTAAATTTTAAAAAAGTAAATGAATTTGAAACAGAATTATATGTTTATGGAGACATAAGAAAAAAAGATTTTATTGATAGATGGCTCGGCACTGGAGAAGATGCAACAGATGCATTTTCACTTAAAGATGCATTAAGTGCAGTAGACACTCCAAACCTAACAGTTAGAATAAACTCTTATGGAGGTTCTGTTTCAGAAGGATTAGCCATTTATAGTTTATTGTCTGACTTTAAAGGACACTTAAAAACCATTGTAGATGGATTTGCATGTAGTGCTGCTTCTGTAATTTTTATGGCAGGACATGAAAGAGTTGTGCCAGAAAATGGATTACTTATGATACATAACGCGTGGACAGAAGCACGAGGCGATTCTAATGCAATGAAAAAAGTTGCGGAGGATTTAGAAAAAATAACACAACCATCAGTAAACATTTATGTAGCAAAAACTGGACAATCAGAAGAAAAAATAAAAGAAATGATGGATAGAGAAGAGTGGATTACTTCAAAAGAAGCTTACGAATTAGGTTTTTCTACTACACAAGTTAGAAAAGATAGTATGCAATCTTTAGAAGCGGATTTTGTTTATAATTTAGTTATGAAAAATAAAGAATTGCAAAGAAAAATTGAAGAAGATGCTAAACAATTAGCAGAACAAATACTTCAAGAAAAAATGAAAGGTTCTGCAAAAGAAGAACCAATAGGATTATTAAACAACCAAAATTCAAATAAGATTAAAGAAGACGCGTGGACGTCTTTTTTTAA
>JAFTFU010000170.1 GCA_017458285.1 Clostridia bacterium
GCTGATAGACATGATGATATTGCACAAACAGAAATACAATCAATTACTACAGATTTTGTAAATGAATGTGCAAAAACAGGAAAAATTACAGAAAGTAGCTGGGATACATTTCAATCTAAATTAAATTCACAAGGAAATGCAACATATGATATAGACATAGAAGTTGCAATAATGAATCCAACTGGTTCAAAAAAATCTGAACAATTACAACAGGGAGCTATTGGTACAAATGATTATTACAGTGAGTATACAACCTCTATAGTGGACCAGTTAAAAAGAAATGGAAAATATGACTTAAAGAGTGGAGACATGATTACCGTTAAAGTACAAAACAGTAGTGCAACATCAGGAGACACAATGACAAGTGGATTTTTAAAAACAACAAATGGTGATTCTGTTAAAATAAAAGCAGATGCAACAGCAACAGTAGTAACAAATGGAAGCAACACATAGGAAGAGAGGGGAGCTAGACTATTCTAAAATGGAATGTTATTATATTAAAATTCCATTTTAAAATAGTCTAGTTTTGAAAGGAACGATATAGATGAGAAATAGTATAGTATGGTTATCAATAATATTTATTTTAATAATAATACCAATATCAATTGCACTCCATGCATTAACTAAAATTCAGCATGAAGAAATTTTAGCAGAAACTCAATATGATACTAAATTAATGGATGCAACAAGAGATACTTTAAGTGCATATCAAAAAAATATAAGAAACGAATCTGAAAGTGATTTAGCTACTACAAGAATAAGATTAATGGAGTCAGCAGTTGGAACTTTTTATACGTCTTTAGAAAATAATCTTTCTTTAACAGGGAGTGACAGGGAAGCTTTAAAAGAATATGTTCCAGCACTTGTATTTACCATGTATGATGGATTTTACATATATTCTCCTTATAATAATATAACA
The DNA here is from genome assembly GCA_017458285.1 of Clostridia bacterium. Classification (GTDB taxonomy): domain Bacteria; phylum Bacillota; class Clostridia; order TANB77; family CAG-508; genus CAG-269. Next base: position 920 of record JAFTFU010000170.1, read on the forward strand.
AATGAAATAGGCGAAGTTGATTTAGAAAGAGATAATGTATATTATGGAGTTAGACCATATATTTATTATAGTTGTAGATATAGAGGAGCAGATTATGATATAGTTATAACGTATTCTTTAGATAATTATATTAGAATTAATGGAATAAAAGGAAATCAGGTCATAAACGATGAAGGATACCTTTTAAGTGATGATTTAACATACAATCCAACAACAGGTAATGTAACTTATGCTGGAGTTGAAATTACACCAGAAGGTGTAAGAAGAGAGTTCATAGAAAGAGGAGAATACAAAGAATCATATCCTTTTGTTAAAATAAACGGAACAAAATATTATTATGATCGAACAGCAAATGGTGGTAATGGAGAAATCTTTTATTTTCTTAATCAACAAAGAGTCGTAGAACCAGTAGATAATCCTAGAGAATACTATGAAAACAATATAAAGCAAAACAGTAGTGCATACAATTATTATAAAGAAGCTTACCAATTTAGAAATAGACTTTTAACTAGTTATACATTGGGAGGACTAAGATCTAGTGATGCTGTTACATATCCATCAAGTGATAATTCTCTTATATTTGGACATGATGGTCAAACAAGGTTAGAAAATAAAGCATCAAATTTTAATAAAGAAAGAGAAAGAGTAATAAGAGCTTCAATTGAAGAAAACTTAAAAACTGCAATTGCAAATTTTAATAATTATTCTGCAAATTCTTCATATAATTATTTAATGCCAACATTAGATGAAAACGAATGGAAATTATTATGCAATAATATTTCTATTGTTAGCTTTTTACAGGGATTAAATTTAAAAACAAGAATTTATAATGGACATGTGGTATTAGCAAATGATGAATCAGATGAGCTAGTAAAAGAAGGAAATATTTATATAATTAATGAATTAGATCATTTTTATACTTATTTTAGAATGGATTTTGCCTATGAAAACACTGTATATCATTCAATTATTGATAAGGATTATATAAATAATACCGGAACGTCATTTTCGGGAATTTTAAGTACTGATTTTCTTCCAGTAACAAGAGATGGAGGAGAAACATATTTTTATGCAAGAATGGAAAAACCTTGTTATGATTGCATTGTGCAACAAAAAAACATTGCGACAAATTTTGACGGAGATTATTATAAATATGTTAGAAGTTTATCAAATTCAGCACTAAAAAAAGCCTATTACACAGCACTTGGAAGAGAGCGATATGGAATGTATAGAGTATTAAGTAAGAAAAATTAAAAGTATTAAAATACTAAATCAAAAAGATTAAAATAAAAGGTTAAAAAAACAAAAAAAGGTTATCCTAAAAAGGGTGACCTTTTATGAATTTAATTAAGTTTTTGAAAAAAAATTACATAAAATTATTATTATTATTGCCAATAATAATAATATATATTTATGTAATAGCAATAGAAAATATTCCAACCGTAGTAACTTTATTTGAAGGAGAAAACTTTAAAATAAATACACTATGGGGAGTTAATATACATCAAGCAGAAAACAAAAATGATGCGATTTTAACATCAAGTATATTAAAAGATAGTGCAGAATTTAGCGAAAAAGGAAAAACACAGCTAACTGTAAGTTTATTTAACTTGTTTGATGTAAAAGAGATTGAAGTAAATGTTGTAGAAAATATAAGTGTAATACCCGTTGGAGGGATTGCAGGAATAAAATTATATACAAGTGGAGTTTTAGTTGTTGGAATGTCTGAAATTGAAGGAAAAGATAGTCTTAAACATAAGCCATATCAAAATACCGGAATTGAAGAAGGCGATATAATAACAGCTATTAATGATGTAGAAATATCCAATACAGAAGAATTGGTTGAAAATGTGGATAAGTCAAATGGAAAAGAATTAAAGTTAAAATTTATAAAAGATGGAGAGACAAAAGAATGTAGCATATTACCTGTAGAAGCCCAAGACGGAAAATATAAATTAGGATTGTGGGTAAGAGACAGTGCAGCAGGGATTGGAACTATCACGTTATACGAGCCAACAACGAATTCTTTCATAGCTTTAGGACATGGAATAACAGATATTGATACAAATGAACTAATACAAATTTCAACAGGGGAGCTAGTTACAACAAAAGTTATTTCTATAATAAAAGGGCAAAACGGTGAACCAGGAAAAATACAAGGGACAATAGATAGACAACAAAATATTGGTACAATATATAAAAATACTAATTTTGGAATTTATGGGACAGTAAAGAATAAGTCAAATTTGCAAATAAGTAGTAACAAAAAAATGGAAGTAGCATTAAGAGATGAAATTACTACAGGAAAAGCTAGTATTTTATGTAGTGTGGATGAAACTGAAAAAATCAAAGAATATGAAATTGAAATTAAGAAAATTTATAAAAATAATAATTTTGACAATAAAAGTATGCTAATTACTGTAACAGACAAAGAGTTGTTAGAAAAAACAGGAGGCATAATTCAAGGAATGTCAGGTTCACCAATAATTCAAAATGGAAAATTTATTGGTGCAGTAACTCATGTTTTGGTTAATGATTCTACTTCAGGATATGCTGTTTTTGGAGATATTTTGATAAAACAATTAAAAAATGTGCAATAAAAAATATGGAATTAGAAAAAAATTCTAACTCCATATTTTTTGTGCTACTTTTTCAGAATTTTCTCAAACTCACTATTTATTTACTAGTTATTCAGCAGACACATTTTTTCATAAGTCTTTTTATAGTTTTTATGTATTTCTTAATTTTTTTATTTCCTCAATAGACAGTTCAGTAATTTCTGAAATTTCATTGATATCCATATTTTTAGTTAATAATTTTTTTGCAAATTCTATTTTTTCGATTTTTTTACCTTGCTCTAAACCTTGTTCTAAACCTTGTTCTAAACCTTGCTCTAAACCTTGCTCTATACCTTGTTCTAAACCTTGCTCTAAACCTTGCTCTATTCCTTGTTCCAAGCCTTGTTTTAATCCTTTTTCTAAGCCTTCTTCCAATCCAGCCTTAAA
>JAFTFU010000171.1 GCA_017458285.1 Clostridia bacterium
AAAACACTGATAAATTAGCAATTTAAAAGATATTTTTATAAATAATTTTTTTATATTCTAAAAGTATAAAATTTCTTTTTTTAGTACAATTCAATAAGTTATTAATCATAAAAATTTCTTTAAGTATATTACTTAAAGAAATTTTTATGGTAAAAGATTAAATTTCAACTTTTTCTTCTATCCATTTTGTTAAATCTTCTATTTTTACTCTAACTTGTTCCATAGTATCTCTATCTCTTATAGTTACACTTTCATCTTCAAGTGTATCAAAATCAATTGTTATACAATAAGGTGTTCCTATCTCATCTTCTCTTCTGTAACGTTTTCCGATTGAACCTGCTTCGTCATAGTCGCACATAAATTTCTTTGATAACAGGCTATAAACTTCTTCTGCTTTTCCTGATAATTTTTTAGATAAAGGAAGTACTGCTGCTTTAAATGGTGCTAATGCTGGATGTAAATGTAACACTGTTCTTACGTCTCCTTCTGCTATTTCTTCTTCATCATAACTATTGCATAAAAACGCTAATGTTACTCTGTCTGCTCCAAGTGATGGCTCTATGCAGTATGGTACATATTTTTCGTTTGTTTCTGGATCTAAATATGTAAAGTCTTCTTTTGATACATTCATATGGCTCTTTAAATCGAAATCTGTTCTATCTGCAATTCCCCATAATTCTCCCCATCCAAATGGAAATAGAAATTCTATGTCTGTTGTTGCATTGCTGTAGTGTGATAGTTCTTCTGGTGAATGGTCTCTTAAACGCATATTTTCTTCTTTCATTCCTAAGTTTAATAGCCAGTTTTTGCAGAATTCTTTCCAGTATGCATGCCATTCTAAATCTGCTCCTGGTTTGCAGAAAAATTCTAATTCCATTTGTTCAAATTCTCTTGTTCTGAATGTGAAGTTTCCTGGTGTAATTTCATTTCTGAATGATTTTCCTATTTGTGCTATTCCCATTGGTAGTTTTCTTCTTGTTGTTCTCATTACATTTTTAAAGTTTACAAATATACCTTGTGCTGTTTCTGGTCTTAAATATATTTCTGCTTTTGCGTCTTCTGTTACTCCTTGGAATGTTTTGAACATTAAATTGAATTTACGTATTGATGTGAAGTTGTGTTTTCCACAATTTGGACAACATATGTTGTTATCGTCCATAAATTTTATCATTTCTTCATCTGTCATTCCGTCTGCTATCATATCTTTTCCATTACTATGTGCCCATTCTTCTATTAGTTTATCTGCTCTGTGTCTTGTTTTACATTCTTTACAATCTATTAATGGGTCTGAAAATCCTCCAACATGCCCTGATGCTACCCATGTTTGTGGGTTCATTAATATTGCTGCATCTAATCCTACATTGTATTTACTTTCTTGTATGAATTTTTTTCTCCATATTTTTTTTACGTTGTTTTTTAGTTCTACTCCTAATGGTCCATAATCCCATGTATTGGCTAATCCTCCATAAATTTCTGAACCCGGATAAATGTATCCTCTGTTTTTGCATAAACTTACTAGTGTTTCCATTGATTTTAACATATCTTTTCCTCCTACTTTTGGGCTTAGGTTTAAGTTTTGTTTTTATGATATCTTATTTAAATGTACTTTTTAGTAATTTGTTTTTTGATATCAAAAAAACTTCCATTCCTAGCCATAATGCTAGGGACGAAAGTTTTGTTTTCCGCGTTTCCACCCTAATTCCTAAATTTTTATTTTTAGGCACCTTAATTTCTTTTTTGTTACTCCAAAGCTCCCCATATATTTTTAATTGCTAGCTTCCACCACTTCCAGCTCTCTATGAATTTATTGTATATATTTTTTCTTTTTCTTCGTAACTATTATACTTAAATAATTTTACTATCTTTTTGTTTTAAAGTCAATATTTTTACGCATATTTTTTCAAGTATTTAACTAAAAAAGTAAATTCTAGTTTTGTTAAAATCTAAAATTTACTTTTTTGGCTTAAGCTATTTTTTATAATTCTAGCCATTCACTTGTTACATTTGTTTCATTTGTTTGATCTTCTAAAATTTCTGAAACATTTCCATATGGTGTTTCTCCTTCATTATGCTTACTATACTTATCTAATTCTTCTAAAACTTCTGGTGTAACTTCAATTGCTTCTTGTTCCGTTTCTGCTGACGTATTTGGTACCTCATATATTAATGATTCTTTAAATGAATTTTCCTTACTTTCTGGAATTTTTTCACTTTCTGCGTCAATATTATTTTTTCCATTATTGTCTACATTTGTCTTATTTCCAAAAGTCATTGCTCCTGCAACAATAGCTAACGCTCCTGTCAAAGCTGATAATGTTACTTTTAATTTTTTTGAAACATAATTTTTTTTGGATGATATAGGAAATATTGCTGAGTCATTATTTTTTCTTCCATTCATAATTAATTTGTTTCCTCCCTTTCATAAAATCTTTTTTATTTTAACATAAAACTTTTTATTTGTCAATTTATGTCAACTTTTTTAAAGTTGACATATATTTAATTTTATATTCCTACATGGTTTAAATTTTTCAATTAAAAAATAAAATAAATTGAGAAAAAATGTTTAATTTTAAAATGCATACTTTCTCTCAATTTAGTCACAGGTGGCTATTCTGCTATTTTAATTTGTAATAATTTATCTTTTAATTCTCCTTCAATTTTTGTAAGTTCCATTTCGGCTGCAACGCGTTTTTGTTTTCCATTTTCGTGAATTTCTATCATCTTGTCTAATGTCTCTATAATATCGCTATTTGTTTTCTTTAATGTTTCTATATCTACAATTGCTTTTTGTGCTTCTTCGGCAACTTCTATAGTACCTTGTTTTAAGTTTTCACTGTTTTTCTTTAACATTTCGTTTGTAAGGTCTGTAACTGCTTGTTGAGATTTTAGTGCAGCTTTGGCGTTTGTTAACCCTAATGCTATTACTATTTGGTTTTTCCAAAGTGGAATTGTGTTTATTAATGAACTTTGGATTTTGTTTACAAGTTCACTATCGTTATTTTGTATTAATCTTATTTGTGGTGCCATTTGAATTGAGATAATTCTTGTTGTTTTTAAATCATATAATTTTCTTTCAAATCTTTCTATTGTGTTTACCATATCGTTTACTGCTTGTACATCAATTTGCTCGTTTGTTTCGCTTGCTTTTCTTTGTAACTCTGGCAATTCAACTTCTTTTAATTGTTTTATTATTCTTTCTCCTGCAATTATATATAATGATAAATCTTTAAAATATTCTAGGTTTTTATCATACATTGTATCAAACATTGATATATCTTTCATCATTTGTGTTTTGTGTGCTTCTAATGCATTTTCAATTGTAGCTATATTTTTTTCTACTTTATTATATTTGCTGATTAGTTTAGTTAATTGTCCTTTCGCAGATGAAAATATTTTTAATAATCCTTTTGGTTCTTGACCTGTTACTGTGTCAAAATCTTTTATTTCTGTAACTAGGTTTGCAAGTAATGTTCCTACTTCTCCAGTATTTTTTGTTTTTACTTCTTCTAATACTGTGTCTGAAAATTTTGAAATATTGCTTTGTGCTGTTGAACCAAATTGTAATATTTGGTTTGTGTTTGTTATATCTATCTTTTCTACAAATTCATCTATTGCTTGTTTTTCTTCTGGTAATAAACTTTCATAATTTAATGATTCTTCAACTGTTTGTTCTGTTACATTTTCTTGTAATGCTAAACTTTTTTCAATTTCTTTGTTTTCTGATTTTTTTTCAACTTTTAATTCTAAATTTTCCATTTTACTTTCTTTCCTTCCTTGTTACAAATATAATACAAGTTTTTTTGTTTTTTTCAATTCTTTATTAGTATACTACATTTTATTTGGTTTTACAATTATTTTTTTAGACATTTTTTCTTAGCTTAATCATCTACTTATTAGTAATCTGTGTACATATTATAAGTATTCCCATTAAACAGGACAATGATATTAAAAATTACTAGTAACAGTAGATTTTATTTTGACTCCAAATGCGAAAAAAACTAGTACTAAATCAAATGGTACTAGTTTTTTGCAGTTAGCCTATTTAACATACTCATTTAAATTTTTAATTTTGTACATTAATTCTCCTAAATCGCTAGTTGGAACAAATCCTGGTTTAGAATTAATAACATCTGGAATTCTATTTACAATAGTTCCGCAAGTTAGTTCTACTGTAGCAGGTCTTGCAACAGTGATTGTTGTATCTGGTTCTCCGTATACTGTCCATTCATTTTTATCATAGTCTTCTGGAGAATATACTTTTCCTATGCATTCAGATTCTATTGTAATTCCTTCTTCCGTTTCAGTTGTTACTACAGCACTCATTCCTGTTGCATCTCCTGCTTTTACGGTTGCTCCTAATGTTTCGGAATATATATCTTTGTCATGTGTTTGTGGAACTGTAACTTGTGTTTGAGATTTAACAGTTAGTCCTAATTTTTTACAAAGCCAACCATTTGTATTCCACATATAAGATGGTAAATATTCTCCACTTTCTATTGTTTTTTGTCTTTCTTCGTCACTTATTTTATCAACACTTGCAATTTGTTTTTCAAATTCTTCTAATGTTAGTCCTGCTCCATGAGCTTTTGCAAGCGCAATTCCGTATTCTTCAACATTATAGCTTGAACTTCCTTTTATTTTTGTGATTTTTTGTGTTGATCCTGCTATGCTTGTTATTAATTGTCCCCAATATATATCTTGATATCCTGTACCTACAATTGTACATCCTGTTTGTTTTGCTAGTTCATCTATTTTTTGTGTTGCTTTTGGATTTGAATTCCATGAATAAAATGCTTCTTCACATGTTGTTATTGCATTAATTCCTAATTTTGCACATAACATCAATGCTTCTTCTACATCTCTTAATAAACTCATTGTCTCTACTACACAAATATCTGGTTTTACTTTTTTTAATATTTCTTCTGCATTTTCTAATGCTGTAACATAAACTTTCTTTTCTTCACTGCCTATTATTTCTCCAATGTCTTTTCCAATTATTGTCGGGTTTACATCAATTGCTCCTACTACTTCTGCTCCTTTTTCAAAAACATACCTCATAGTGTATTTTGCCATCTTGCCTGTACCAAATTGTACAACTTTCACTTTTCTGTCCATACTTGATTCCTCCCTTTCTTGGATTAACTTTGCTTGATTTTTCAAGCTTTATCCTTTTTATATAACTTTTTGTTATATATTGACATCAATATATCATAACTTATTTTTTATTTCAAGCAATTTTTATTATTGTCAAAAATTTATTTAAATATTCGTTACTAACTTAAGTGTATTTTTTTAATTTTATAGCTAAAATTAACTATAATTTTTATGCTGATTAGTTAGTAAAACGCAAAAAAAGCGAAATAAATATTTCAAAACTTTACTCTATTTTTCGCTTTTTTATTTTTTATTTTTTTTCTT
>JAFTFU010000172.1 GCA_017458285.1 Clostridia bacterium
AAATTAAAAATGAAAGGATGATTTAATATGAAATATGTAGCAGATAGGGGTTATAAAGACCTACAATTAAACAGACATGTAAATAAAGGGGAAGAATTAGAAACTATTTATAAGGAAGCTGGCGTAGAACTAACAGAAGAAAGAATAGAATATTTAGTTGATAAAAGAAAATTATATAACGCAGTAGATGGAAAAGGAAAAGAAGAAGGCAAACAAGACGTAGCAGATAAAGATAATAAAGAAGAAAAGACAAGTGAAGCAGAAGAAAATAAAAAAGAAATTGAAAAAGAAAATGAATCAGAAGCAGCAGAAGAAGAGGCAACAAGTGAAGAGGCAGAAGAAGTAAAAGAAGATGAAGAAGCTGTAGAAGAGGAAGAAAGCAACGATGAAGAAGCAACAAAGGAAACAAAAAAGAATACTACTAAAAGCAAAACAAAAAACACAAAAAAAGATAATGAAAAATAGTTAAAAATTTTACGAACAGCTGTTACAGTTAGCCCTAGGGGGCGGTCAAAAAAGTATTGATACCCTATGGGGAACCGGTGCAGGGGAGGTCTTCGCACAAAAAACTCCCCATAATCAATTTTTCAAAAGCACCAAAACCAAAAAATGCGTATGCTAAAAATAGAGGTGGGAATTATGGCAGGTTATGGTAAACAAAGAGAGCCAATAGACCTTATTATAGCCAAAGGGAAGAAACATCTTACTAAAGAAGAAATAGCAAAAAGAAAAAATACAGAAGTAAACACAGATGATTACAAAGATGTTAAGCCCCCAAGCTATTTAAGTAAGAAACAAAAAAACGAGTTTATGGAAATTGCAACAAAACTTGTAGATATAGGAATAATGACCGAGTTAGACGAAGACTGTCTAGCTCGTTATTTAATTTCTAAAGATAATTACTTAAAATTCACAAAGGCAGTAAATGCAGCCTTTAAAAAGAAAGCTGCAAAACAAAATAAAGATAATATGGAACTGCAAGTTTTACTTTCGAGTGAAATAGACGCAAATTTAATAAATCAAGATAGAGCTTTCAAACAATGTAGGCAATGTGCTAGTGATTTAGGACTAACTATTACAAGCAGATGTAGGTTAATAGTCCCAGAAGCACCAGAAAAGCCAAAAGAAAATAAATTTGCTAAGTTTGTGGGGTAATGATAGATAGAGTAACAGAATATGCTCGAAAGGTTGTAAACAAAGAGGTTTTTACAGGAGAATTACATAGGCTCGCCTGTGAAAGACACTTAAAAGATTTAGAAAGACAAAATACAGCAGAATTTCCATATTATTGGGATGTTGCAAAAGCAGAAAGAATTTTAGAATACGCAGAAACCTTAACCATTGGGGAAGGATTTGAAAAGAAAGCAGTTAAATTGTTAGGCTTTCAAATTTTCGATATGGGTTGCCTATTTGGTTGGTATAACGAAAAAGGCAAAAGAAGATTTAGAAGATCCTATGAATCAATGGCAAGACAAAATAGTAAAACATTTAAAAATGGTATTAGAGGAACATATATTGCCGGATTTAGCGGTTACTACTATGGTAAATTATTTACAGCCGCAACAAAGAAACGTCAGGCTAGGCTTGCATGGGAAGAAATGTCAAAATTTATACAAAGTGATGAAGATTTGGCAGGACAAGACATTGCAAGCGAGAAAGACGGAATGTTTGCAGTAAAAGACTATAAATCAATGATTATTGCTAATGAAACGCATTGCACAATAGAGGCATTAAGTAAAGAAAGTGGTTTAGATGATGGTTTTAGAGCTATATATGCAAGTATAGACGAGTACCACCAACACAAAACGAATCAAATTTATAAAGCATTATACAATGGAACAAAATCACTACCAGAAACTTTAATAAGCATAATTACAACTAGAGGCGATAAAATAAATACACCGTGTTATGAACTAGATAACTATTGTTGTAATATTTTACGTGGAATAGCCATTGCAGAAGATTTTTTTGTAGATATATACGCATTAGATAAAGGCGACGATATATGGGATCCTAAAAATTTAATAAAAGCAAACCCATATTTAGCAGCTAAAGAAGATACTTTAAAAGTATTAATAACAGATATGCAAACTGCTAAAGATATGGGAGGTAATGAACAAAGGGATTTTATGGTAAAATCCCTAAACATGTGGGTAAAAAACACAGACGACCAATTTATAGACGTAGACAAATGGAAAGAATGCGAAACAGATAAAACATTAGAAAATATGCGAGGTAAAATTTGTTATGCAGGTATAGACTTATCAAGTGGCGGAGATTTAACAACAATTTCTTTAGAATTTCCACTTGATAGTGAAAAGTTTTATATTTATACTCATTCGTTTATGCCTAAAGGTAGGTTAGAAGAACATATAGAAACAGACGTTGCACCTTATGATTTATGGGAAGAAAGCGGTTTAATAACAATAACAGGTGGGGCAAATGAATATAAAAATGATTATAAATTTATTATAAACCATTTAAAAGAAATTATAGAAGCATACGATTTAAAATTAAAAGCAATAGGTTATGATCCGCATAACGCAGATGGTTTTTTATCAGATTTAGAAGAATTTGGCGTACCTTTATTATCAATTACACAGTCTGCAAGATTCTTAAATGACGCAACGGTAGACATGAAGTTGAATATTAAATCAAGAAAAATTGAGTATGACAAACAAAACGAACTTCTAAGCTGGAGCTTTTCAAATGCTAAAGTAGTAGCAAATAGTTTTGGAGAAATAAAAGTAGACAAAGAGCCTAGAGCAAAAACAAAAAGAATAGATCCAGTTGACGCTTGTATAGACGCCCATGTAGCTTATATGAAATTAAAAGAGGAAGATCCAGTAGACATTGACAAGGAAATGAAAAATTACTTGCAAATGATGAATTGGGGGTGAATAAATGAAAATTATTGATAAAGTTAAAAAATCTTTTAAGGCTTTAACTTCAAACAATACTAAAAATGACCAGTTAGCAGCATTAGTAAATTTTTTAGGTTTACAAGATACAGACAAAAGCGAATTGTCAGAAGCAACATATTTTGCTTGTTTAAAAGTATTAAGTGAAACATTAGGAAAATTACCATTAAAACTATTAAAACATAATGAAAATAACGGGGTAACAGCTTGTAGAAATCATCCATTATATAGAACATTGAATGAAAGACCTAATAAATATATGACAGCAACTACATTTTGGTCTACTGTTGAATATAACAGAAACCATTACGGGAATGCTTATGTTTTAGTAGATACCAAGAAAAAAGGTAATGATGTAAAAACAAGTTTATGGATTTTACCATCGTCAGATGTGGAAATTTGGTATGATGACGCTAAAAAATTAAGTGATATACCAGACATTTATTATATTTATACATGCACAGCGGGAACATACAGATTTGGCTCAGAAGAAATATTACACTTTAAAACGTCAAGCTCTTTTGATGGAATAACAGGAATGTCAGTTAGAGATAAATTAAGAAGTACAATTATAGGAAACAATAAGGCACAAGAATTAGTAAATCAAATGTACGAAAATGGTTTTACAGCAAAAGCGGTCGTACAATATACTTCATCTTTGAATGATGAAAGTGCAAAAGAATTTGCGAAAGGAATTGAAAAATTTGCTACGGGAAAATACAGCGATGAAGAAATAAAAAATATAATTCCAATTCCACTAGGTGCTACATTAACACCACTTAATATAAAACTAGCTGATAATCAATTTATTGATGTAAAAAAATATTCTGCATTACAAATTGCAAGTGCTTTTGGAATTAAACCATATCAAATTGGAGATTATGAAAAGTCAAGTTATTCTAGTGCAGAAGCACAGCAATTAAGTTTTTACATAGATACAATGTTATACATTATAAAGCAATATGAAGAAGAAATAAGCTATAAATTATTGACAGACGATGAAGAATCAGAAGGCTATCATTTTAAATTTAATGTAGCTGTAATACTTAGAGCAGACCAGAAAACACAGGTTGAAACTCTAAGTAAAGGTGTATCAAACTTTATATATACACCGAACGAAGCAAGAGCTTTCCTTGATTTGGAAGCAAAAGAAGGAGGCGACAGGCTTCTAGGAAATGGTGCTAGCATTCCTGTAGAATATACAGGTGCTCAGTATATACAAAATTTTGAAGGAGAGGAGGGTAAATTATACAAATGGATCCAGAAAACAATAAAAGAGGCATTGGCGAAAACCTTATCAAAGGCTTAGTTTGTAAATCTGCTAGTGTTGAAAGTCAAGATGTTACAGAAGAAGATTTAAAGAAAATTAATAAATTAACTTTAAGTCCTCTAAGTGCAGAAGAAGTATTTACATTTAAAGTTATTATGGGCGATAATGAACTAGACGATAGAAACTACGAGCCATTTAACTTAAATGCACTAAAAGATTTAAAAAGATTATATGTTGGTAAAACTATGATAAAAGATCATAGAAGAACAGCAGATAATCAAATAGCTAGAATTTATGACACAGAATTAGTACAAGAAGATACAAGCAAATTTACAGGTGCTGGAGAAATATATACACAATTAATTGCAAAATGTTATATGGTTAAAACAAATAGCAATGCTGATTTAATTCAAGAAATAAAAGCGGGAATAAAAAAAGAAGTTTCTACTGGTTGTAAGCCAAAACATGCTTATTGTTCTATATGTGGTACAGACAATACTAAAACATATTGTCCGCACATGTGGGGACGTGAGTATGATACAGCAGCAGGAAAGAAAATTTGTTATTTTACTCTGGATGGTGCAAAGGAAGCATACGAGCTTTCATTCGTTGCGGTACCAGCACAACCTAGAGCTGGAACAACAAAAAATTATCAAGAAGAAAAAGTAAAGGAAGAATCAGAAGAAACTGATATAATAGAAAATGAAGCAGATAACAATACTGCTGAAAATGAAACAGATAAAACTGTTAAAAAAGAAAATATGGAATTAGAAAAAGAGCTAGATTTAAGAATGAAAATACTAGACTCTTTTATTTTTTCACAAAATCAAAAAGAAAAGGAAGGTAATTAAAAATGAATAAAAAAATGAGAGAATTATTAAACAAAATAGCACAAAAAAGAATGATGGCTAGAGATTTTATGGATGGGGAAAACAAAGATTTAGAGAAAGCAGCAGCTTTAATGGACGAAGCTGACGAGCTTCAAAAAGAATATGATTTAGAAGCAAGAATGTATGCGGCAGAAAAAGAAGATAATACACCAACAGATGAGGAAGTAGCAGAAGAAAAAGCAAATAAACAAGAAAAAAATGTAATAAAAGAAGTAGCAGACGCTATTAGAAGAGTTGCAAAAACATTAAACGAAGGAACAGGAACAGAAGGAGGCTATACAGTACCAGCTGATATAGTAACAAAAATTCAAGAATTAAGAGAGGCACAATTCTCATTAGAAGAATTAGTAACAGTAGAAAGCGTTTCTACAATGGCTGGAGAAAGAACATATAAAACAAGAGCACAAAAAACAGGATTTACAAAAGTAGGAGAAAAATCTGCAATTCCTGCTGTTGCTGGTCCAGCATTTTCAAGATTACAATATGCTATTAGTAAATACGCAGGTTATTTACCAATAACAAATGAGTTACTAGAAGATTCTGACGAAAACTTAGTAAATACTGTATTAGCATGGTTAGCTGACGAATCAAGAGTAACAAGAAATAACTTAATTTTAGCTGCAATAAGAACAAAAGCAGCTAAAGCTATAGATAGTGGAATAAAAGGTATTAAAAGCGTATTAAATAAAGACTTAGGACAAGCGTTTAAACCAACTTCTGTTGTAGTTACAAACGATGATGGTTTAGATTATTTGGACCAATTAGAAGATAAGAACGGAAGACCTTTATTAAATCCAGATCCAACAAATAGTGCAAATATGCAATTAAGAGCTGGTGCAACAGTTGTTCCTATAAAAGTAATACCTAATACTGACATGGCAACAACAGAATCAAAAGTACCATTCTTAATTGGAGATTTCAAAGAAGGAATTGTATTATTTGATAGAAAGAAAATAAATATTATGACTTCTAATACAGCTGTTGTAGGAAGCGGCGAAGATGAAATAAACGCTTTTGAAGATGACTGCACAATATTTAGAGGTATTGAAAGAGAAGACGTAAGAGTTAGAGATAATAAAGCATTTGAAAATTGCTATATAGATGTTTCTTCTACAGCAGAAGAAGAAGAAGAAGGAGAAGGAGAACAAGCCTAAATAAAGGAGGATTAGCTTATGGCTGAAACTGAAACAACTACTTACGTACCAGTAAGTATAGAAGAAGTATGCGATTTTAAAGGCTTCTTAGTAGAAGAAGTTGAACAAGACGCAGTAGTAAAAAGAAATATTATAAGACTTATTAAGTTTTCAAACTTGTATTTACAAGGTGCCATAGGCAAAAACTACCCAACAGACGACGAAAGGGCTAAACAAATAGCCCTTTTAGTCATTTCTGACTTATACGATTATAGGGAATTAGATTCTAAAAATATTTCAAATACAACTAGAAAAATTTTAAATGACTTAGAATGGCAATTAAAAGTAGAATTAAGAAATAAATCATCTGAAAGTGAGGATGAGGAAAATGGCGATGAACAAACTGATTAAAATTCAAAAATTAAATACAGACACAGAAGAATGGGAAAACTATTATTCTTGTTATGCAGAAGTTAATAAATCAAGTGGTAATGAATATTTTAATGCCAGAACTAATATAACGCAAAATACTTATAATTTTAAAGTTATGTATATAAGCAAATTAGAAGATACTATTTTTAATACATCACAATACAGAATAATATACAAAAATAAAAATTTCGATATAAAAAATGTAGATGATAAGCAGGAAAAACGTTTAAAATTAACTTTTGTTGCAGAATGTGTAACAGTTTAAGGAGGCAACTATGGGAATAAATAATAATATATCTATTACACAATTATCCCCAAAAATGCAAGAAATACTTAACCAGTATGCTGGTAACGTTACAGAAAAAGTAAAAACTTTGGCAAAAGATACTGCTGTAGAGTTGACTAAGAATACTAAGAGAGATTCTCCAGTAAAAACTGGGGAATATAAAAGGCATATTAGTTATAAAAAAACTCGAGAAACATCTACAAGTGCTATATATACATGGTATGTTAAAGATCCGGAATATAGATTAACACATTTACTTGCAAAAGGGCATGCTAAACGAAACGGTGGTAGAGTAGAAGGCAACCCATATTTAAGTGAAAATGTTATAGAAGCGGAGAAAAAATTTGTAAGAGGTGTAAAGGAGATAGTAGCAAATGAACATTGAAAGTTGGTTTAAAGAGGGAACAGGATTTAAAATAAAAGAATTAAGATATTTAAAACCGCCAGCATTGCCATATTTTCTATATACGAATAGAAAAATAACAAGAGGTGCAGACCTTCTTAATAATATTATTGAAAATAATATTACTATTGAAAGATATAGCGAAACAAATAATGCTAGTGATTTAGAAGAAATACAAAAAGTAAATGAATTATTGAAAAAAAATTATTATACCTATGATTCGCAAACAGAATGGCTAGACTCTGAGGGTATGTATGGCACATTCTGGGTTTTAGATCCAATATTAGAAAAAGTTAGAAAGGAATGAAATTAAAAATGGGAAAAAGAACTAAACAAACTATTACTTTAGGTAGTGGTAATTTATATATAACAGAATTTTCTGGAGCAATTCCAGCAAATAACGTTATTGAAACAGACGCTAATTTAGCAGGATATATACAAGGTGGTGCTGAATTAGAATATAAACCAGAATTTTATACAGCAGAAGATGACTTAGGAAAAGCTAAAAAAACTATAATTACTAAGGAAGAAGCAAAATTAAAATCTGGTATTATGACATGGAATGGAGAAACATTAAAGAAATTAGTTTCTACTGGTAGAGTTACAGAAGATACTGAAAACGGTATAAGAACTGTAAAAATTGGTGGAATTGACAATAACGATAATAAAAGCTATGTTATTCATTTCGTACATAAAGATTCTGTTGATGGAGATGTACGTGTTACTGTAGTTGGTAAAAATACAGCAGGCTTTACTTTGGCATTTGCTAAAGATAAAGAAACTGTTATTGACGCTGAATTTGAAGCAGCACCATCAGACAATGAAGGTACATTAATTTTATTACAAGAAGAAATAGAAGAAGAGGGATAAAAAACTGAGGGGTGGCGTAGTAAAAGCCATCCCTCTTTAAAAGTAAAAGGAGGAATATTATCATGTATGATATGACAAAAATACAAACAAGATACTTTGATATAAAGTTAAAGAATGGAAAAATATTAAATATAGAGCCACCAAAATTAAAGGTTTTGAAAAAGATAGCGGCATTAAGTGAAGTTAAAAATACAGAAGAATTAGGGGAAAAAGATATAAACAACCTTACAGAAGCTGTATCATTAGCTTTAAGCAAAAACAAACAAAACTTTAAAGTTTCTGTTGAAAATGTAGAAGATAATTACGACATAGACGAAATTGTGGATCTATTAAATAATTATTTTGAATGGGTTAATAGCATACAAAACCAAAAAAACTAAAATGTCCATATTATCCAGAAGACGACGATAATATGGACACAGGTTATATTATAGAAAGTATAGGGGAAAAAAGAGTTGCAGAATATTTAAGAATAACAATGCTAGAAGTAGAAGAATTAGATTTTGTAAAATATTTATTTTTTTTAAGAGAAGCATTTATTTATAATTGTTCGCAAACTGACGAAGGTAGAGAATATTTAAGAAATGCAAAAAGATTAGAAGAAACTACTCCAGATAGAATTAAATTAAGAGAAAAATTGAAGAAACGAGATAATTAAACTTGTTTCTTTTATTTTTTAGTAGGTGGTATAAATGGCGAGTAGAATACAAGGTATAACTGTAGAAATTGGAGGCGATACCACTAAACTAGGTAACGCCTTAAAAAGTGTAAATGATAAAACAAAAAGTTTACAAAATGAACTTAAAGGTGTAAATACGCTATTAAAAATGGATCCTACTAATGTTACACTACTAAAACAAAAACAAGATTTATTAAATAAAAGTATAGCAGAATGTAGAGAAAAATTAAATATATTAAAATCTACACAAAAGCAAGTACAGGAGCAATTTGACAAAGGCGAAATAACAGAACAACAATATAGAGATTTCCAAAGGGAAATAGTAGCAACAGAACAAAAGTTAAAGAATTTAGAAAAAGAAGCTAAGTCTTTTGGCTCTGTTGGTGCACAACAGGTTGCAGCTGTTGGAAGCAAAATGCAAACATTGGGAGATTCTATACAAAATGTTGGTAGAAAATTCACAATAGTTAGTGCTGCTGCAAGTGCTGCCTTAGTAGGAATTACTAAAACTGCTATGGACTTTGAAACAGCATTTACTGGAGTAACAAAGACAGTAGATGGAACTGATCAAGAATTAGAAGAAATAAGACAAGGTATTTTAAATTTGTCAAAAGCTACTGCAAGTGGTGCAAATGATATTGCAGCAGTAGCAGAAGCTGCCGGACAATTAGGTGTAAAAACAGAAAATGTCTTAGATTTTACCGAAACAATGGTAAGGTTAGGAGATTCTACAAATATAGTTGCAGATGAAGCAGCAATAGCTATTTCACAGCTATATAATGTAATGGGCTCTGATATAAATACTGTTGACAGATTTGGTGCTGCATTAGTTGCATTAGGAAACAATGCACAAACTTCTGAAGCAGATATAATGAATATGGCTACAAGAATAGGAGCTTCTGCAAAATATGTTGGTTTAACAGAGCAACAAGTTTTAGCCTTAGCAACTTCACTTTCAAGTGTTGGTTTAGAGGCAGAAGGAGGAGGCTCTGCAATATCTGCTGTTATTACTCAAATTGATAAAGATGTTGCTTTAAATTCTAAAACATTAAAAACGTGGGCTAATGTAGCCGGTTTATCAGTAAATGACTTTAAGAATTTATGGCAAAATGACGCTATGTCTGCTATTCAAGCTGTAGTAAAAGGAATGGGCGACGCAAGTGCTGGTGGAGAAAGCTTAAATGTTATATTAGATGATTTGGGTGTTACTTCATTAAGACAAACAGATACAATGAAAAGATTATCAAGTGCGTCAGACCTTATGGCAAATATGGTAAATATAAGTAATGAAGCATGGGAAGAAAATACAGCTTTAATTAATGAATCAGAAAAAAGATATGGAACAACAGCGTCAAAAATAACTCAAGTAAAGAATACTGTAACTGAATTGTGTAGCAAATTAGGAGAAATATTATTACCTATAATACAAAAAATATGTGATGGTCTTTCTAAGTTTGTAAACTGGTTATCTAGTTTAAGCCCAGCAGCACAAAAAGTAATATTAGTAGTATTGGCTTTAGTTGCTGCACTCCGGACCTGTACTTATTTTTGTAGGTAAGTTAATTTCTTCAATAGGATCTATATTAACATACGGACCGAAAATTGTATCAATGTTTGGAACAATAAAAACTGCTGCAAGTGGTTTGTTTAGCTTTATAGCTGCAAACCCTATAATTTTAGTAATTACTGCTATTATAGCAGCAATTATACTATTATGGAATAAGTGCGAGTGGTTTAGAAACCTAGTAATGGGTGTATTTGAAGCAATAAAAAATGCTGTAATGACAGTATGGAATAATATTAAAGCAGTATGGGACGTAGTACAACCATATTTTGTAGCCTTATGGGAAGGAATAAAAGCAAGTTTGCAACCCGTAATTGAATCTTTGATGGGTGCTTTCCAAGCCGCATGGGAATTTATAAAAACAATATGGGATATAGTACAACCATATTTTGCAGCGTTATGGGAAGCTATAAAAGCTGTATTTTCTGTTGTTTCTCAAGTATTAGGAACATATTTCCAAGTTGCGTGGGAAGTTATAAAAGCAGTATGGGACGTAGTAGTACAATACTTTAGCACTATATGGGAAAATATAAAAATTGTATTTAGTGTAGTTGCTACAGTATTAGGAAACTTTTTTCAAACTGCATGGACTGTTATTAAGACTATATGGGACGCAGTAACAGGGTATTTCCAAGCAATATTTGATACAATAAAAGGTATATTTAGTGCTGTAACAGCAGTATTCCGCGGAGATTTCCAAGGAGCATGGGACGCAATAAAAGGTATTGTTGGAACATGGCAACAATATTTCCAAAATATTTGGAATGGTATTAAAAACATATTTGCTAGTGTTGGAAACTTCTTTAAAAATAGTTTTCAAGCTGCATGGAATGGAATTAAAAGTATATTTAGTAATGTTGGTAGTTTCTTTCAAGGAATTTGGAATACAATTAAAAACATGTTTACAAATATAGGTACTACAATAGGTAATGCTATAGGTGGAGCATTTAAAAATGTTGTTAATTCTATAATTTCATTTGCAGAAAATACCATAAATGGATTTATAAGGGCAATAAACTGGGCTATTGATGTTATTAACAATATACCCGGCGTAAATATTACTAAATTAAATGAATTGAACATACCAAAATTAAAAGTTGGTATGGCTAATGTACCTTATGATGATTATTTGGCATTACTACATAAAGGCGAAAGAGTATTAACAGCAAAAGAAAATCAAGAATATACTAACGGAATGGAAGAAAAGCCAAGTAATAATAATATTGATAATAGCTTTAATTTAACAATAAACAGCCCAACAGAAACATCTCCAGCAGAAAACGCTAGACTACTAAGAAGAGAAGTACAAAGATATAGACTTTTGCATACTTAAAATATAATAGGAAAAGGAGAAATGTTTATAATGAAAAAAATTATTTGTGAAAACTACAAAAATAACAAAATAACATTTACTTATGATTTCCCTTTTTTTATTACTTCTACAGATGGATTATATGAGATAAAAGGTAATGTAGCTACTGTATCAAGTGCTTATGGAATAGGAGAAAGTTACGCAGGTACGAGCGTAAAGAAAAGAAACATAATAATAAACGGTATAATTGCTGATAATTTTGTTAAAAGAAGAGATACGTTATACAATATGTTTCCATTAGATACAACAGGTACATTATACTATTATGAAGATGATATAGCTAGAAAAATAGAATATAAAGTAGAAGATGTAGATGTGGCAGAAAAGGGAGTACCTAGAACATTTACAATTTCTCTTATATGTCCTTATCCATATTTTAAAGATATTGAAGAATCAGAAGCGTCCATGTCTACGTGGACGCCAAAATTCTGCTTTCCAATGATTTCTGAACAAGGCGAAGGAATAGAATTTGCAACAAAAAATATAACAACCATGGGAACAATAATAAATGATACCAATATAGAATTTGGTGTTACAATTAAGTTTATTGCAAATGGTAGGGTTGTAAATCCATATTTAATAAATGTAAATACACAAGAACAAATAGCAATAGATATTGAAATGGAAGCAGGCGACCAGATTATAATTACAACGCACAGAAATAATAAAAATGTAATTTATATTTCTACATCTACAAATGAGGCTGAAAATATTAATTATAAAATGAAATTTGGAAGTAAGTTTTTACAAATGCACTCTGGAGATAATACATTAAGAGCAGGTGCAGAAGAGGGAGAAGAAAGCCTAGAAACAAAAGTATTTTATAGTATAGAATATGGGGCGGTGTAATATGAAAAACATTGAATTATATATATATGATAAAGATCTTAATTTCAAAGGTGTAATTGATGAATATAAGTCCCTAAGATGGCGTAGAAAATATTTTGAAGCCGGAGAATTTGAATTACATTTAAAAGCAACAGAAAACAATATAGCACTTTTCAAAAAGGATAATATCATAATAAGGGAAGAAAGCGAAGAAGCGGGTTTTGTTAAAAGTGTTGAAATAATAGAAAGTACAAACACTACTGAATTAGTTGTAATTGGTAGGTTTTTATCTTACCTATTATATAGAAGAATAGTAAGGAAAAGAATTAATTTTACTGGCAAAATACTTGAAGGTATGAGAGTAGTTTTAAGAAAAATGACACCATTTAATAAGCTAGAAATAGCAGATACAAGTATAGATAGTGAAAGTATTACTTTTCAAGTTACTTATAAGAATATTTATAATCACACAATGAAACTTGCTAGAGCTGCAAATGTAGGTTTTAGAATAATTGCAGATATAGAAAATAAAAAATATAGGTTTGAAAACTACGAAGGTATAGATAGAACTGTAGGACAAACCAATAATTCATTTTATGTATTTAGCGAGGAATATTCAAATATAAATCAAGCGGACTACTTAAATGATGGTGGAACGCTTTGTACTTACGTTTTGGTAGGTGGAGAAGGCGAAGGAGATAGTAGAGTATTAGTAGAAATAGATAATACAGCAGGTTTACACGATTTTGATATTGTAGAAACTTTTGTTGACGCAAAAAGCGAATCAAAAGGCGATTTAACAACTAACGAATATAAAGCAGTTTTACAAGAAAAAGGAAATGAAAAAATAGCGGCAATATCTGAATCTATAAAATATGAAGTTTACGCAGATGACTACAAAAAAGGCTGGGACTTAGGCGATATTGTAACAGTAAAAAAAGAAAGTTGGAATATACAAGAAGACCTAAGAATTACAGAAGTAGAAGAGGTTATAGAAGGAAACAAAATTACTATAACCCCAACATTTGGAACTCCTTTAAAAGAAACATTTACCGATGACGATAATTAAAAAGAAAGGAAGGGCAAAACATGGCTGAAAAAAGTAGTTTTTTCGATTCTGTTAATGCTGACAGAGTATATTATGCTGCTGACTGGGCTCTACACTTATCAAAGTATTTTACAAATGGAATATTTAATAATGGTTTAAAAGTTGTTTCAAATGATAATATGTCTGTAAGTGTAGAAAGCGGGGACGCAAATATAAATGGATATAGATATAATAATGATCCAGAAAAAGTATTAAACGTTGCAAATGCAGATGGTGTATTAAATAGAATAGATAATATTGTAATTAGACTTGATATACCTAACAGACAGATAACAGCAGAAATAGTACAAGGTACTTTTGCAGAAAATGCAGTAGCACCAGCATTGACAAGAGGTACAAGTATATATGAAATAAGAATTGCAAAAATTAATATTCCAGCAGGTACTACAGCAATAACAGAAGATTTAATAGAAGATACAAGATTTAATAGTAGCGACTGTGGAAATGTAATTTGTGCAGTACAAACGCCAGACTTCACAAATATACTAAACCAATATACTGCATTGTGGGATGTCTTAATACAGACAAAAACAGATGATTTTGATAGTTGGTTTGCACAACAAACAGCAAATTTTGACGTTTGGTTTGAAAGAATAAAAGGACAGTTAGATACAGACGCAGCAGGACATTTACAATTAGAAATAGATAACTTAGAAGCGTTAGTAATGGAGGCAATAGCACCTATTACAACAGAAGACGGTAACAATATAGTTACCGAAGATGAAGAGTTAATAATAAGGGGAATGTAAAAAAATAAGGAGGAATTAAATTATGATTAAGAAAATATCAGAATTAAACGAAGCAACAGAATTACAAAATGATGATTTAGCGGTTATAGTTGATTCAAATAATTCCGAAACTAAAAAAGTAAAAG
>JAFTFU010000173.1 GCA_017458285.1 Clostridia bacterium
AACATTAAAATTTATAAAAAATTACAAAAAATTAAGCTAAAATTAAAATTTACTCTTTTTTTCTGTAAAATGTACAAAATTCTTGACTAAAAGCCATTTTTAGGGTAATATATAGTTTATATATTAAAAAGAAATGAGGAAATTATAATGTTATGTTCAAAATGTAGTAAAAATCCAGCTATAATTTTTATAGATAAAGTAGAAAATGGAAATACATCTTTAGAAGGATTATGTTATGATTGTGCTATAAAGCAAGGCATTAATCCACTAGAAACATTAGCAAGACAACAAGAAATTCTAGCTAAAGATGAAGTAAATATAGAAGAATTTAAAGATCAATTCTCAAAAATTATTAATGATATTTCAGAAAATATGAATTTAGAAGGATTAGATTTAGAAGATTTAAATGAAATGGATTTTAATAATATAGATTTAGACAACTTAGATGCCATAAACAATATAAAAGGATTTAATATATCATTAAATCATAAAAAAGGGGAAGAATCATCTAATGAGAATGACGATGAAGAAAAACAAGATGGAACAAATCCAATTGGAGCATTTGCAATTCCAATAGGTTCAATATTTTCAAATATAATGAACGGAAAACCAAACGGTGGAGAAGAAAATAGTACTAACGAAAGAAAAAAACATAGAATTGAAAAGAAGAAAAACACAAAAACTTCTAGTAAGAAAAAATTCTTAGACTCTTTCGGAACAAACCTTACAAATAAGGCAAAAAATAATGAATTAGATGCAGTAATTGGAAGAGATAGAGAAATACAAAGAATAGTACAAATTTTAAATAGACGTTCAAAAAACAATCCATGTTTAATAGGAGAACCGGGTGTTGGAAAAACAGCAATTGCTCAAGGATTAGCCATAAAAATTGCTCAAAATAATGTACCAGCGAAATTATTAAATAAAGAAGTATATCTTTTAGATATGACTTCTATGATTGCAGGAACACAATTTAGAGGTCAATTCGAATCAAGAATGAAAGGTGTAATTGAAGAATGCAAGGAGTATGGTAATATAATTCTAGTAATTGATGAAGTACATAATATAATAGGAGCAGGAGACGGCGAACATGCGATGAATGCAGCAAATATATTAAAGCCTGCACTTTCAAATGGAGAAATTCAATTAATAGGAACAACAACTTTAAAAGAATACAGAAAATATATAGAAAAAGACACAGCTTTAGAAAGACGTTTTCAACAAGTTTTAATTGAAGAGCCGAATATAGATGATGCAATAGGAATATTAGAGGGAATAAAATCATATTATGAAGAATATCATAAAGTAAAAATATCTTCAGATATAATAAGACAAACTGTAATTATGTCTGAAAAATATATTCATGATAGATTTTTACCAGATAAAGCAATCGACATTTTAGATGAAGCTTGCTCAAGAAAGAACCTAGAAAATAAAGATTTATTCAAATTAGAAATTTTATCTAATGAATTAAAAGCAGTTCAAGAGGAAAAAGAATCAATTCCTGAGGCGAAAAATCCTGAGGAAGAAAATGCAAACTTCCAAAAAGTAGCAGACTTAAAAACTAAAGAATGCCAATTAACTGAACAAATTGAAGAAATCAAGAAAAATATGAAACCTATGAACTTAGGAATGCAAGATATAGCAGGTGTAATAGAAAGTTGGACTAAAATTCCTGTAAGCAAAATAACTGAGGAAGAAACACAAAGATTATTAAACTTAGAAGAAAATCTTCACAAAAAAATCATTGGTCAAGAACAAGCAGTAAATGCAGTTTCAAGAGCCATTAGAAGAAACCGTGCAGGACTTAAAAGTACCAAAAGACCACCTTCATTTATATTTGTTGGACCTACAGGTGTTGGAAAAACAGAACTTGCAAAAAGTTTAGCGTATGAAATGTTTGGAAGTAGAGATAATATAATAAGAATTGATATGTCTGAATACATGGAAAGCCATTCAACTGCAAAATTAATTGGTGCACCTCCAGGATATGTTGGATATGACGATGCAGGTCAATTAACTGAAAAAGTTAAAAGAAAACCTTATTCAATTATTTTGTTAGACGAAATTGAAAAAGCTCATCCAGATGTATTTAATATATTATTACAAGTTTTAGATGACGGAAGATTAACAGATAGTCAAGGAAATATAGTAAATTTTGAAAATACAATAATTATCATGACTTCTAATGCAGGTTCAAACTTAAATACTAATTCAATTGGCTTTGCAAAACAAACTGTTGATAAAACAAAAATTGAAGACAGATTAAAAGAGGTATTTAGACCTGAATTCTTAAATAGAATTGATGAAATTGTTTTATTTGATAGTTTAACAACAGAGCAATTACTAAAAATTGTTGATTTGATGTTAAATGATACAATTAGTGTTTTAAAAGATAAAAACATAGAATTAGAAATTTCAAAAGACGCTAAAGAATTCATTTTGGAAAAAGGTACAAATCTAAAATTCGGTGCACGTCCACTTCGTAGGGCTATACAAAGATATGTTGAAGATGAACTTTCTGAATTTATCCTTAGAGGTAAACTTGTAGATGGACAAAAAGTTGTAATTAATTATGAAAATGGGCAAGATGTATTGAAATTTGATATACAATAGGATTGTTTTTATTATTTGCATTTTATGTAGTGAACATTATGAGTACTATAAATGAGAAAATAGATTGTAATTATACAAAAGCTTGTAGTAAGAGGGGGAAATTTATGTTTAAATATATTCCTAATATTCTGTCAATGTGTAGGCTATTATTAATTCCTACAATTACATATTCAGTTCATGAAGGTAATTATTTGGTAGCTGTGATAGTATTTACTATTTCATCAATAACAGATATTGTTGACGGATTTATAGCACGTAAATTTAATTATGTAACAAATTTGGGAAAATTATTAGATCCATTAGCTGATAAATTAACTCAAATTTCAGTTATAGCTTCGTTAGTTATAAAAAACATAATTAAATCATGGATATTATATGTTTTAATTATTAAAGAACTACTTTTAATAATTGGTTCAGCGGTTTTATACAAAAAGAAAACGGTTGTACATAGCAAATGGTATGGCAAACTTGCAACTGTGTTATTATATTTGGCTATTGTTTGTTCTTTAGTTTTAAGATATTATAATATTAGCTCTGGAATTTTTGCAAACATGAATTTTTCCCTTTACTGTTTGGCTATAACTTGCACGGTGTTCGCGTTTTTTATGTATGTTAAAAACTCAATAAAAAATATTCCAGTAAAAAAGAGTAAAATTTTTTCGCAAAAAAATTCAACTGGTTAACCACATAAACAACCTTTTTATGATAAAATATAAAATATTTTATCGCAAAGGGGTTGTTTTTTTGAATAGAGCAGAAAAAAGAGAAAAAAGTAAGGAAATAAATGTATTAAATGAAGTGGTATCAATAATGAATAAATATTTTCCAGAATTGATAAGCAAATTCAATGGTTTAACGGATGTAAGACATCAATCATATGTAATATACCAAATGAAAGTAATATTTATGGTAAGATTGTTGGGGTTAATGTGTGCAATAAAAAGTATGAATGAAATGACAAGCGAATTCAATAAAGAGGAAGCCATAGAAAATATAGCAAAAATATGTGGTTTAGAATTAGATGAAATACCACATTGTGACACTATAAATGATGTATTCAAAAATGTTAAAGTAGAGGAAATAGAAGAAATCCGAAAATATATGATAACAAAATTGATAAGAGGGAAAATAATCAAAAAATTTTTAGTAAGAGATAAATATTATCATATAGTAGTTGATGGTACAGGGCTAGCAACAAGTAGGAAAAAATATAATTCAAATTGTTTAGTAAAAAATAAGACCGATAAAAACGGAAATAAGTATCAAGAATACAGCACGTATGTATTGGAAGCAAAGCTAGTAGTAGGAGATATGGTATTTAGCATAGGAAGCGAATTTGTAGAAAATATAAATAAAAAAATAAAAGGATATAAGAAAACAAATATTAAACAATTAAAATTAATAAAAAAAGAAAATAAAAATCTAAGTCGTCCACAGTACAAGCAAGACTGTGAAATAAAAGCGTTTAGAAGACTAGCTCAAAAAATAAAAAAAGAATTTCCAAGATTAAAAATACTAATTTCTGGAGATGCCTTATATGCAAGCAAAACAGTATTAGATATATGTAAAGAATATGGGTGGAAGTACATAATAAGATTTAAAGAAGGAGCAATACCAACGCTTTTTAGCGAATTTACAAAAATAGTAGAAAATGATAATGAAAGTATAATAGAAAATTATGAATTTGTTACAAAAATAGATTACAGAGAATATAAAACAAATATAATTAAGCATACAGAAATCAAAAAAAATAATAAAACAGAGTTTATGTATATGACAGATTTACCAATAACAAACAAAAATATAGAATCAAGTATATTCATAGGAAGAAAGAGATGGAAAATAGAAAACGAGGGATTTAATATTCAAAAGAATGGGACATTTGATATAGGACATTTATATAGCAAAAACGAAACAGCGATTAAAGTGCATTATCTAATGATACAAATAGCCCACATATTAAGGCAATTGTTAGAAAAAGGCTCTAAATCAGTAAAAGAACTAAAGCTAAAAATAAAAGAGATAAGCCAAAAAATTAAAGAACTGCTTACCTCAACACACCTCAATCAAGTTGGAACTTATAGAAGCCAACTAAGATTTGATGGTTAAATTATATAAGAAACAAAAGAAAAATGCAATAGAAAAATAAAAATATTTTTTTGATGTTACGTAAACTTAAACTGTGGATAACTCTGCGGTTTAGAAAAGAGATGCTATACCTGTGGATAACATTCTTAAAAATCACGTTAAAAAAGAATAACATTAAAATTTATAAAAAATTACAAAAAATTAAGCTAAAATTAAAATTTACTCTTTTTTTCTGAAAATATTCAAAACTTCTTGACAAAATAAAAGTTTTAGAGGATAATAACAAGCAGATTATACAATAGAAAAAAATTTAAAATAACATAGGAGGAAATAAAAAATGTACATTTTTAATAAAGTATTAGTCAATTCACAATTACCAAAAAGAATTAATAGACTATCAGAAGTAGCAAACAACTTATGGTGGTCATGGAATACAGAATTTTTAAGATTATTTAGAAAAATTGATTCAGATTTATGGGAAAATTCAAATAAAAATCCAGTAAAATTTTTAAAAGCAGTTTCACAAGAAAAATTAGAAGAAGCATCAAAAAACCCTGAATTTACTAGAGAATATGATAAAGTCATAGAAAATTTTGATGACTACATGAATAGTAAAAGTACATGGTTTTCAAAACAATATCCAGAAAACAAAGATGATAAAATTGCATACTTCTCAGCAGAATACGGATTAGACCAAATTTTGCCTATTTATTCAGGAGGTTTAGGAATACTATCAGGAGACCACCTAAAATCTGCAAGTGATTTAGGAATTCCGCTAGTTGCAATAGGATTACTATATAAAAATGGATATTTCAATCAAAAAATCAATGCATATGGAATGCAAGAATCAGAATATAATGAATTAGATATATATAATCTGCCAATAAATCCAGTTAAAGATGAAAATGGGGAAGATCTTGTAATAAACGTTAAAATGCCAGAAAGAAGACTATTCTTAAAAGTATGGCAAATAAATGTAGGTAGAGTAAAATTATATCTTTTAGACTCAGATAACGAATTAAATAAACATATGGAAGATAGAAGTGTTACACTAAAATTATATGGTGGAGATCAAGAAATGAGAATAAGACAAGAAATTGTCTTAGGAATGGGTGGAGTAAATTTACTAAACACATTAGGAATTGAGCCAACTGTATACCATATGAATGAAGGACACTCAGCATTTTTAACATTAGAAATTATAAAAAATATCATAAGAGAAAAAGAAGTATCATTTGAAGTTGCAAGAGATATAGCAAGTTCAAAAACCGTATTTACAACACATACACCAGTTCCAGCAGGAAATGATATATTCCCAATTCAATTAGTTGAAAAATATTTTAAAGACTTCTGGCCAAGATTAGGATTATCAAGAGAAGAGTTCCTAAAATTAGGAATGAAACCATGCGAAGAATTACAATTAGGATTTAACATGGGAATTTTAGCATTAAAAATATCAGGTAAGAAAAACGGAGTAAGCAAATTACATGGAGAAGTTTCAAGAGAATTATTTGGAGAAATTTGGCCTGAAATTGCAGCAGATGAATCGCCAATTACATATGTAACTAACGGAATTCATACATGCTCATGGCTTGCACCAAGCATAAAAGAACTTTATAACAAATATTTAATTCCATACTGGCAAGATAACATGCATGAAGATTATGTATGGGAAAAAGTAAAAAATATTCCAGATGATAAATTATGGAAAGCACATTTTGAAAGAAAAGTTAAATTATTATCTATTGTAAAAGAAAATGTTACAAACAGATTAAGAAGAAATGGAATGAAGTATGAAGAAATAGCAGAAATTACATCAAAGCTTAATCCAAATGCTCTAACAATAGGATTTGCCAGAAGATTTGCAACATACAAAAGAGCAACATTAATATTTAAAGACTTAGAAAGAATTACACAAATATTAAACGACGAAGAACATCCAGTTCAATTAATATTTGCAGGAAAAGCGCATCCAGCAGATAAAGAAGGTCAAGATTTAATAAAATACATACACGAAATATCAATGATGCCTCAATTTAAAGGAAAAATATTCTTATTAGAAAACTACAACATAGAAATCTCAAGATATCTAGTAAGTGGTGTTGACGTATGGCTAAACAATCCAAGAAGACCGATGGAAGCCTCAGGAACAAGCGGACAAAAAGCTGCTGCAAACGGTGTAATAAACTTTAGTGTACTAGACGGTTGGTGGGCTGAAGGATACAATTCAAAAAACGGATGGTCTATCGGAACAAATGAAGAATATCTTTCATATGAATTACAAGATAAAGCTGATAGTGATAGCATTTATGATACACTTGAAGCTAAAGTTATTCCTATGTATTATGACCAAGATAGAAACGGAGTTTCAAGAAGATGGATTGATTGCATGAAAGAGACTATCTCAACAAATGCAGGAAAATATAGCACAGCAAGAATGTTAGTAGATTATTCAAATAATTTATACATTCCACTATGTAATTTAACGAAAGAATATTATCAAGATTTAGAAACTGTTACTGAATTTAATAGTTGGAAAAATGAAATATTTAAAAATTGGAAAGATATTAAAATAATTCAAGAAAATAATGCTGACAATATAACAATTGATGCTGGAAATCAATTAGAAGTTAAGTGTTATGTTGAATTACCTAATATAGATATTGATAGCGTTAGAGTTGAAGTTTACTCAGGTAGAATTTCAACAAACGGGGTACTTGAAAAAGTAGATATTACGCAAATGAATTTAACTGAGATTGATGAAGCGAATAAAAGATATGGCTTTGTTGCTAAAATTGCTTTTTCTAATGGCGGAAATTATGGTTATACTTTTAGAGTTATGCCAAAACATAAAATGATTTTAGATAGCGAAAATTTAAATCTTGTTAAATGGATAGATAATAACGATAATGCTTAATTTTTTAAATTTAACATTTTTTGCTAATTTAGCCACTGACGGCTATATTGGTAGAAAATGTTATTTTTTAAATTTTAACATTTTGTATGAGAGACGCACTTTTTATGCTCACTCATTCAGAATGTTGTTTTTTTACATTTAACATTTTTAGAAGATAACCTAATTATAGTATAAAAATAAGAACAGGAGGAATGGCAATATGCAACACTTTGTATTAGTAAAAATAATTACTAGTCAAATTAAATAAAATATGGTATACTAATTATGATATGTTTAATAAATGAAAGGAGCGTGAATTATGATGACTTTTGAATTTGCAAAATATCCTGATGGGACATTAGGAGTATTTTCTAATATAGGAAAAAAAGAAAGTGGAGAAGAATATCTTCGAGTTACTTTTGAAAGACCTATGGAGTATGGATTTGATACTTATGTAATTGAACTTCCAAGTTATGAAGTTGTTTTAGAAGATGGAAACTATTCTGGTGAAGAAAAGAAAAAGTTTATGGATATAGCTAAAAATGGAGCTTCATTTTTCTTCAAATACGCACGATTAGGAGGTTTAGAAATTGCCTAGTATTTTTGAATTAAAACGGATACAAAATTTATTTTTGGACAAATGAAAATGATGAACCTATACATGTTCATATTTCAAAAGGAAATCCAACAGTAAATGCAACTAAAGTATGGTTAACTCAATCAGGCGGTTGTATACTTTGCCATAATAAAAGCAAAATACCTGAAAGAGAATTGAATATTATTTGTGAAGATATCTCTTTACATTATTTTCAAATTATTGAAATGTGGAAGGCTATTCATTCAGATAATGTTAAATTTTATTGTTAATAATGTGGTAAAAAATAATAAAGAAAAAACAGTATTAATTTAATAAAAGCTAAAATCTCATTTAATGATTTTAGCTTTTATTAAATTAAATAACAATAAGTTTTTGAGTATAATCCAAATTAGCCCAAGAATCATATTCATAGCCAAGAGTATAAACATTAGAAGCCCAAATATCTTTGCTCAAAAGAAGTTGAAGATTCTTATTTTTATTAGATTCCTCAAATTTCTTAACAGAAGTAACAATTTGAAGTTTAGGGTTAGCTTTAGAAATGCGAGAAAGAAGATCACGTCCTTTATCATTAAAACCAAGAACCCTAATATAAGGAGTAATATCCTTAGAAATTTGAATATCCTTTTTAGTAATTCCCAAAAGAGCATAAACCAAAATTCTCTGAATTCTAGTTTTAGTATAGCGTTTAGAATTAACAATATTCAAAAGTTCAACGATGCTATTACAAGAATTAGCAGCATTTTTTATACTATATTCTAAGCCTTCAGAAACATCAGGCAAATCAGCAATTTCTTTAGGAGACATTTTTCTTAAAATATACAAAATTTGATTTTCAAACATATTAATACTTTTAACAATATGACCTTTTTTTATATTATCTATTAAAATTGAGTAAGTCGAAATAGGTAGCAACCTTTTAAATTCAAGAGAATCAATTTGACCATTTACAATCATATTTCTGATAGTAGTTCCACTAGCAATATTTTTAGAAACGCCCAATTCATTGTGACCAGGTCCAACACGTGGGATACAAATAGGTCTAATTGAGCTTTTAGTTCTTTTTAAAGCCTTTAAATACTCTATTCCCAAAATATTATTTGGCATGGACAAAATATTTGCAAATCTTCTAACATCATTTAAATACATCATTATAGCATTTTCACGAGCCTTTGGAAAAGAAATGCCTTTTGAAAGTTCATGCGTTAAAATATTTGTATATTCCTTAGGTTCATTTGTTAAAACCTCAGCAATTCTATCTAATGCATTTATATCAGTAGTTTCAGAACCAAACGAAATATTATCAACAATTTTTAGTGAATTCAAAGTTTTTACAGCACCATATGCAAAATTTTCGGCACTTGAAATTGAATAAACAGTAGGCAGTTCCAAAACCAAATCTATTCCATTAAGAAGAGCCATTTCAGCCTTTTGCCATTTATTTATAATCGAAACTTCGCCACGTTGAGTAAAATTTCCACCCATTACAGCAATAGTATAATCAGCATTTGCATTGCTTTTTGATTTAATTAAATGCTGCAAATGTCCATTGTGAAACGGATTGTATTCAGCAATTATTCCTAAAACTTTTTCCATAAGAGGCCTCCTTATTGCATAATAAAAAAAATATGATATAATCTTATCATAAATATTTTGAAAAGACAATAATTAAATATACATACTTTAAAAAAATAATCTCAAAATTGTTGCTACTTCACATAAAAAGTCTTAAGGGAATATATACTCTGTAGCAACTTAAAATTTATGCCTTTCGCAGATACATTGATTTGTGAAAGTGAAGAAAGGAAATTTAGAAAAAATGGAAAAAGTTGTAATATATACTGATGGTGCATGCTCAGGAAATCCAGGACCTGGAGGATGGGGTGCAATTCTTATGTATAAAGATATAAAAAAAGAAATTTCTGGAGGAAATAAAAACACAACCAATAATATAATGGAGCTTACCGCTGTAATAGAAGGACTCAAAATGCTAAAATTTCCATGCGAAGTTGAACTATACAGTGACAGTGCGTATGTAGTAAATGCGTTTCAACAAAAATGGATTTATGGTTGGATTAAGAAAAATTGGAAAACATCATCAGGAGAAGCAGTCAAAAATCAAGAATTATGGAAAGAATTATATAATTTAACCCAAACCCATGATGTGAAATTTATAAAAGTTAAAGGTCATAGTGACAATGAATATAACAATAGATGTGACGAGCTCGCTAGAGGAGAAATTGTAAAAGAATAGACAAAATATTACAATAATATTTCTAAAATATTACATTTCGATTACATGCGACAAAACTATTGAAACAGAAAATATTTTTAGATATAATATATGAAGTAATACTAAAGGAGAAAAGGTTGAAAAATAATAAATCAAAATTCTTTTCCAACCCAAATTGTGCCTTGAGAAAGGAATAATAAAATGGAGACGTTTGCAGAGTATATTTTAGATGAAAATAAGACAATAGATGAGAAAATGGAGATAATGTGCTATTTAGAAAGACGCTTAAGAAACGACCCAGAAAGACGAATAACATTTGACAAAACTGTTATTTTTAAGACAACAATAGCAGAATTATTTATTGAAACAATGGATATAGATGTAGATAAAAACCTTGTATTAACTGCAAGTCTTTTATGCAATTGTAAAAAAGGAAAAGAACCACAAAAAATAGGAAAACTTAGGTCTTTTGCAAAAGAGGGAGCTGAGTATTTAGCTACACTTGGATTTGATAAAAGATTTTGTAAAATTTGTGAAGAATTAAATAGATATAGCGGAAGCAATCCTCGTGAAAAAGAAAGCGATATTTTGGAAGTTTGTGACCAGTTCGGAGGTCTTATGCTTGATAGACCAGATAGACGTGGTTATGCTCCAATGGATGCTTTAATTCAAATTGAGCATGCAAACCTAAAAGATGTTTTCAATAGGTACTTAGGTACTTTTAGAGAATGGGTTGAATTTATGGAAGATGTTAATATTACCCTTCCTGAAAATAATATGACAATTAATGGTCATCGTGCTTTTGCTAGAAAGATTAATTCGTAGGAGGTAGAGAAATGAGTCAAGTGAACGATCCGAAAACACATGAAAATATACAAGCGAGAAATATAAGAGATAGAATGCTAAAATTGATGTATCCTATAATTCATGAAAAAATGCATAATAAAGGAACAAAAGCGAATAGCGCAATGTTTTCTGCAGGGACTCTTAAAAGACTAGCACAAAAAGAACAAGAACCAAAAACAAATCCAGAACTTGAGGAGGAATTAAGTTTATAATGTACGAAATATTTGCAGACATGCACGTTCATATAGGCAGAACAGAAAACGGAAAGCCAGTAAAAATAACTGCGGCAAGAAGTTTAAACTTTGCAAACATAGCCAAAGAATGTGCAGAAAGAAAAGGAATAAACATAGTAGGAATAATAGACTGTGCCTCACCATATGTAATAGAAGACATAGAAAACTTCCTAAAAACGGGAGAAGCATACGAATTAAAAGACGGAGGAATAATATACAAAGACAAAGTATGCATACTACTTGGAAGCGAAGTAGAAACATCAGAAAAAGGAAGAAATGGAAAATCGGGAAGTGCACATAATTTATGCTATTTTCCACATTTAGAAGACATAAAAGCATTCTCAAAAGAAATGAGCACACATATAAAAAACATAACATTAAGTACACAAAGGTCAGACATATCTGGATATGAGTTAATCGAAATAGTAGAAAAATACAACGGTTTACTAATACAGGCACACTGTTTTAGACCACATAAAAG
>JAFTFU010000174.1 GCA_017458285.1 Clostridia bacterium
AAAATTTCACAAATAACTAAAAAGAGTTGTATAACCTATCAGAGTGAGCTGCTACATTTCTTATAGTAGTTAAGTTTTTTAATATTTGTTTTAATAATTTATCTGATATTTTAAAATATTTTGCGATTGCTTGTCTATCACTTTGCTTAAGTAATCCATAGTAACTACTTGCTACACCAAATGTAAGAATCTTTACTAAAACAAAAGGTGGAACAAATTCATATTTGTCAATATAATGTATTGCAGCAGTATGAGTATTATAATCTTTCTCAATTTCATTATTAATTTTATTAAATAAATTTTCTTTTACATCATCATTAATACTTCTATCCCAATTAGATGTGTTTAAGTATTCTTTTACTCCATATACTTTTGAAATTTGATTTGCCATAATTGATTTTATAACATTTTCTATCTCTAAACAATATTTCAATATTATATTTTTTAGTTCCTTATCAAATTCAAATAAAGCATATATCTCGTCGAATGTAACATTATCAAGATAATTACTGTCTTCGCCTTTAAAAATTGATTTGTATGTATTAACTATTGAGTAATATGTATATCTCTCAATTTTTTGCAAAGCTTCTTCTTTATTTGCAATAATTACACCTTTTGATGATAAATATTCTATTAAATCTTCGTTAGTTCTATATTCTTTCATTAACAGTAACAACCCCTTATATATAAAAAATGACCCAAGGCTTCGAAAGTTTCTTGGATACTGTTCATATATATATTAGTATATTTTTTTATACTTTTCAAGTATTTTTCATGAAAAATTAGAGTTTTATGTAAAGTGTGTTAGAATTAAACTGTAACATATTTTTTTGTTGCCTTTGCTTTAAGCTTTCTTCAAATCGTAGTTCTTCTTTAATTATCTTCATTTCAAACACCATCCTTTCTTTTAAAGATTGGATGACTTTTTTCGCAATAAAAAAAATCAACCATTTGGGAGAAGTCAAATAAGGACAAAATGTTCTTATAGACTTCTTCCTTAATTTTTGTTATGTCAGATGGTCGATTATAGAATATAAATTATTAATTCAAATTTGTAGTTAAAATCAAATTATGGAGGTTTTAATTATGATAGATATAACTTATCATAAAGAAGGAGATTATTTTATTCCTGACTTATATTTAGCAAAAGATGAATATAAAAAAAATTATCAAATTGGAAAGTATGGTCATCTAAGATTAAATTATTTGAAAAAACACAAGAAAGCAGAATACACTATAATGGTTATGGATGGTACTTTAAGAAAACATATTGTAGATATTGATATTCAAGCTAGAGAAAGACTTGAAATACTTATGAAGCAAATGTTAGATAAAAATCCTATTAATGAAAGTTTAAAGGATACTGAACCATTAAAATGGACTGGACTTATGAATAATTACAAACATATGGCAGAAGAAATAATATTCAAAGAATTAATTTATTGCTAGTACTATTAAAAGAGCAGAAATCTGCTCTTTTAAATTACAAATATTTCCATATTCTTTTATATTGTTCCAATTGCTCACTTTTTCTGATTTGTGCAACAGGATGATATAGCGGTATAACTATATAATCATTTATTTTTATTTCAGGATAATTTTTAATTGTTTCTTTTAGATTATTTCCAATTTCAAAATCATAAATTTTTGATAATGATAAAATCGGATAATACCCTAATGTTAATACTATTTTTGGTTTAACTATTTCAATTTGTTTCATTAAGTAATTGCTACAATTATGAGTAGATTTCTTCAAATCAATATTATCTCCTCTATAATTATCACCTTGTCTTGCACACATAATTGCATTTGTAATAAATATTTCATTTAAGCTATATTTATTATTAGACGACTCCTTTATGTAATACTCTAATTGTCTTTTAGTGGCACTCTTTTCTTGTTCTATTAAGTTTGTCCAATTATCTTTGGTTGGTTGTTTGCAATATAATTCGTTTAATTTTTTCATATCATTAAACGGTCCCCAATCTTGTCCAACTATCATAATTTTAGAGTCTAACCTATTAATCCAATCTGTCCATATAGATGGAATATTTTTGCAAAACATATTATTCTTATATATGTTTATTAATGAACAATCTTTTCCAGTTTTCTTTTTTAGATTTAGACATTTTTCACATTTTCCAAGTTCTACTAATAATTCATCAAATAATTCCTTTTTCATTCTTCATTACTTTCCTTTTTTTCTTGTTGTTGTATTTCAAATATTGCTTTTTGGCTTTCGATTTCAGCTTTAAGTTGTTCTTCTGTTGGTAAATATGTTTTATACTTTGTTGCAAATAATTGCTCATTTCCATGTAATACAGAATATCTTGCAACATCTGCATCTGTATCAGTACAAAGCAATATTCCTATTGTGGGATTATCATCTTTTGCTTTTTTAAGTTCATCATACATTCTTACATACATATCCATTTGTCCAATATCTTGGTGAGTTACTCTATTAGTTTTTAAATCAATTAAAACAAAACATTTTAAAATATAATTATAAAAAACTAAATCTATATAATAATCATCTTTTTCAGTACGAATATGTTGTTGTCTTTCTACAAAAGCATAACCTTTTCCGAAGTTCCATTAAAAATTTTTGTAAATTATTTATAATACTTGTTTCTAATTCTGTTTCAGTATAGCTATCTTCTAATGAAAAACCTAAAAATTCTGCTATTAATGGATTTTTTACAAATTCTAACTTGTCCATCAAATAATGGTATTTATTTTTTTCTTTCATTTCTTCAATTACAGACTCTTTAACTTGAGATTTCAATAATCTATAATAATATTGTGAAGATATATTTCTTTGTAAAGTTCTAACACTCCAGGTTTGTTC
>JAFTFU010000175.1 GCA_017458285.1 Clostridia bacterium
AAAGTTTATGTCCTCTTTGAGCAGTTTTTAAAGACTTTTTCATATTTATACTCTCTATACGAGTTAGATTTACATTTAATACAGCCATTTTTTATTGTATGATATATTTTAATTAATATCATATGCTCCTTTCATTTATTTTTGAATTATTTTATTTTTTATATCTAGTTTTTTTCAACATAATATTTGTCAATATAAATATCTTTAATACGTTTTAACTCTGTTTTTGGTAACATTGATAATAATTTCCAACCTATATTTAGAGTTTCTTCTATTGTTCTATCAGTATTAAATCCTTGAGCAATAAATTCTTTTTCAAATTCATCTGCAAATGCTGCATATATTCTATCTAATTCAGATAATGCACTTTCACCTAATATTGCCATTAATTCTTTTGCATCTTTACCACGTGCATAACTTGAGAATAATTGATTTAATACTCCTGAATGGTCTTCTCTTGTTTTTCCTTTTCCTATTCCTTCATTTTTTAAACGTGATAATGATAATAGTACATCTACTGGAGGTGTCATTCCTTTTTTATTTAATTCTCTGTTTAGTACTATTTGCCCTTCTGTAATATATCCTGTTAAATCTGGTACAGGGTGTGTTTTATCATCTTCTGGCATTGTTAGGATTGGTATCATGGTTACTGAACCATTTTTTCCTTTTATTTTTCCAGCTCTTTCATATATTGTTGATAAGTCTGTATATAAATATCCTGGATATGCTCTTCTTCCTGGAATTTCTTTTCTTGCTGCTGAAATTTCACGAAGTGCTTCAGCATAATTTGTCATATCTGTCATTATTACTAAAACTTGCATATCTTGTTCATATGCTAAATATTCTGCAACCGTAAGTGCCATGCGTGGGGTTGAAACACGCTCTACTGCTGGGTCATTTGCTAAGTTTATAAACATAACTGACCTATTTATTGCTCCTGTTTCTTTCAGACTTTTTGTGAAATATTCTGCATCTTCAAATGGAATTCCTATTGCAGCAAATACTACTGCAAATTTTGAGTCTTCTTTTAATACTTTTGCTTGCCTTGCTATTTGTATTGCAAGTTCTGCATGTGGAAGTCCTGAGCCTGAAAATATTGGTAATTTTTGACCAATTACTAATGTGTTTAACCCATCTATTGAAGATACTCCTGTTTGTATAAATTCTGATGGAAATATTCTTGCTGCAGGATTTATTGGCTTTCCGTTTATATCTATTTTTTTATCTGCTATTAATTCTGGCATTCCATCTATTGGTTTTCCCATACCATTAAACACTCTTCCTAATATGTTTTTTGATACTCCAATTTCTAAACCTTTTCCTATAAAATTTACTTTACTTTCTTTTATGTTTATTCCTGCACTACTTTCAAATAATTGTACTAGTGCAGCATCTTCTGTAACTTCAAGAACTTTGCATAATCTTTTTTCTCCATTTTGAAGTCTAATTTCGCCAATTTCGTCATATTTTACATCTTTTACATTTTTTACTAACATCAAAGGTCCTGCAGTTTCTCCTATTGTTTTATATTGTTTTATCATTAAGCTAGACCTCCCTCTTTTATTATATTTTCAGTTTCTACAACCATAGCTTTTTCTATTTTTTCAAATTCTTCATCTGCTTTTTCTTCTTCTACAAATTTTGCTTTACCTATTCTTGAAACATATGGCAATTTTATGTATTCATCAATTTCTATTCCGTTTTCTACAGCTTTTTTTATATTTTCATAAAATCCAAAAATTGATTTTAATAACTTTTCTTGTTTGTGACTTGATGTGTAACAGTCTACTTCATCAAATGCATCTTGTGCTAGATAGTCTTCTCTTAAAAGTCTTGCTACTTCTAATATTATTCTGTCTTGACTAGATATTGCATCAATTCCTACTAATTGTACTATTTCTTGCAATTTTGCTTCTTCTTGTAATATTGACATTGCTTCATTTTTTAAATCTACAAATTGGTTGCTAATGTTTTTTCTTTCCCATTCTTCTGCTTGTTCCTTGTATAATGAGTAACTTGTAAGCCAGTTTACTGATGGAAAATGTCTTTTTGCTGCAAGTGACGCGTCTAATCCCCAAAATACTTTTACTATTCTAAGTGAACCTTGGCTAACGGGTTCTGATATATCTCCTCCTGCTGGTGATACAGCTCCTACAACGGTTAGTGATCCAATTCTTCCGTCACTTCCTTTGCATTCTACTTTTCCTGCTCTTTCATAAAATTCTGCAATTCTTGAGCCTAAATATGCAGGATATCCTTCTTCTCCTGGCATTTCTTCTAATCTTCCACTCATTTCTCTTAAAGCTTCTGCCCATCTTGATGTAGAATCTGCCATTAATGCTACATTATATCCCATGTCTCTATAATATTCTGCAATTGTAATTCCAGTATATATTGATGCTTCTCTTGCTGCAACTGGCATATCTGATGTATTTGCAATTAACACTGTTCTGTTCATTAACGAGTCTTTAGTTCTAGGGTCTATTAAGTGTGGGAATTCTGTTAAAACTTCTGTCATCTCATTTCCACGTTCTCCACATCCTACATACACAATAATATCTGCATCTGACCATTTTGCTAGTTGGTGCTGAATAACTGTTTTTCCGCTTCCAAAAGCTCCTGGAATCGCACATGTTCCTCCTTTAGTTATTGGAAAAAATGTATCTATTACTCTTTGTCCTGTAACTAAAATGTCATCTGGATTTAATTTTTTGTTAATTGGTCTACTTTTTCTAACTGGCCATTTTTGCATCATTTGAATTTCATGCATTTTTCCTTTACTGTCTTCTACTACACATATTGTTTCGCATACATTATATTCTCCTGATTTTATTTCTTTGATTGTTCCATTTATTCCATGAGGTACCATAATTTTGCATTCAATTACTTGGGTTTCTTGAACTCCTCCTATTATGTCTCCAGATTTTACTGTGTCTCCAACATTTTTCTTTGGAGTAAATACCCATTTTTTTTCTTTATCTATGCTACTTATTTCTATTCCTCTTTCTATGCTTTTTCCTGTTAATTCATATATTTTTTCTAATGGTCTTTGAATACCGTCATATATTGATTTTAACATTCCTGGACCTAGCTCAACTGATAAGGGCATCCCTGTTTGAATTACTTTTTCTCCTGGTCCGATTCCTGATGTATCTTCATATACTTGAATTGATGCTTTGTCTCCATTCATTTCGATTATTTCACCAACTAAGTTTTTTTCTGATACTCTGACAACATCAAACATATTTGCTTCTTCCATGTTTTTTGCTACTACTAACGGACCTGATACCTTTGTTATTATACCTTGTTTCAATATCTTCATCCCTTTCTAATCTTCTTTAAATTTTATTTCCATTCCAATTGCTTTTTTTACCATTTCTTGTATTTTTGTCTCTCCTACCTTATTGTTTTCGTTTAAACTTGGAATTGTTACTATTGCAGTATCTCTATTTTTGTTTAGTTTTTTTATCGTTTCCTCTGATTGCATATATATTTTTTCTGTTATATAAATGATTGCATAATTATTTTCGATTAATTTAGGAATGATTGTTTTTATATCACTTTCTTCATATGCTGGATATATGTCTATTCCTATAGCTGAAAATCCTAATATTGATTCTTTATCACCTATAACTGCTATTTTATACATAACTTTCTCTTAACCTTTCTTTGATTTTTTCACTAGAAATTTTTGCAATTTTCCCAGTTAATATTATTCTAATGTTTTTTATTTCTGTTTGTTTTGCATATATATATGCAACTATTGGTTCAATACTTAATGATTTTAATTTTGCTTCTTTCATATAACTCATTATGTAATTGTCAAAATATATATCTAATTTACTATAATCATATATTGCCTGTTCAATTATTTCTGAAAAACCTACAAATTTTCCTTTTAAATTTTGGTCTTCTTCAAAGAAATTTTTTTCATATGTAATTAAGCTTATTCTTCCTCCACTAATATATGATGTTTTAAAGATTTCATAATTTTTATATATATTTCTTACTCTAAAAAATGTTTTTATGTTTATGCTATCTATCATTTTTTCTATATATTTTTTTATAAATTCATTTCCTATCTTTTCTGCTTTTTGCTTTAAATTTAAGAAACACATCTTGTCCAATATAGCGTCTATTATATATGGCATTTGAACTTCTTCGTATGCACTTATCGCATCATTTATAGCGTTTTTTATATTTTCGTCTAATTTATCATATTCTTTATTTTCCATTATATTTATAATGTTATAATCTTTAATTAGCCCACCTTCTACTATATTTTCTTTGTATGGCTTTTCTTGTATTTTT
Source organism: Clostridia bacterium (assembly GCA_017458285.1). GTDB lineage: Bacteria > Bacillota > Clostridia > TANB77 > CAG-508 > CAG-269. The sequence goes on from JAFTFU010000175.1 coordinate 4,312, forward strand.
GATTTTAAGATTACTTTTACATTGTTGTAGTCTATTGGACTTAAGAATATTTCTAAAAATTCATTTTCTTCTACTAACTCTTTTATTAATTTATATAGCTTTTCTTCCTCTTTTTTTAAGGTTTTATCAAATTCTTCATATCTTGAAATTATACCAAAATCATAGCCTTTTTCTTCTAGTATTGATATAATTCTTTTTATGTCTTTTTCTGTTGCTAATTGTTCTAATTGATTTTGGTTTAACATATTATTTTCTTTTGCTTTTATTTTTGCTACAGCATAAGGATATATTTTTTCCATCACTTTTCTTCCTTTCTAAAGTTATAAATTTAAATGCTTATAGCTTTTAGTTAAATAATATGCTGTCTATATTCTTTTCTATAGTTTCGTTTAGATATTCCATGTTTTCTTCAAAATTATAGTTATATTCTATGTCTCCACATTTTATTATAACTCCTGAATAGAACTCATCTGTTGATTCTAAAACTTTTATTCCATTATTTACTGCTATTTCTTTTATTTTTTCATAACATTTATTTGGTAGTAAAATTTCAACATTTTTTTCTTTTTTATATTTTTCTATTATTTCTGTTATAATTTTTATATATTCTTCACTGTCTAAATCTAATATCTTTTGTTTTACTTTTTCTTTTATTATTTCGATGTATTTTTTTCTTTCAATTAATTCTGAACTTCTTGCTTCAAATTCGGCTTTTTCAATTTCTGAAGATACTTGCTTCATTACTCTATTTTTTTGAATTTCATATTCTTCTTTTGCCTTTTCTGCTTCATAATTGTAGTTTTTTTCTTCTATTTTTTTTGCTTGTGCTATTGTTTCATTTACTATTTGTTTTGCTTCTTCATTAGCACTTTCTATAATTTGTTTGATTATTATTTCTTCTTCCATGCTTCCTATTTACTGTTTTTATAACAGTTTTCCTTTCTAAAGATTTTGTTTTTTATATTGCAACTCCATTGTATGCTAAGAATGAAATCAATAATCCTAATAATGCATATGTTTCAATAATAGCTGCAATTGTTATTGCTTTTCCTAATTCATCTGCATTTTTTGCTACAACCCCAACTCCTGAAGCTGCTGCTTTTCCTTGATATATTCCTGAAACTAATCCTGTGAATCCTATTGCTAATCCTGATGCTAATAGTTGAAATCCTTGTGCTGTTGTTATTGAATTTGCTGCAGCTCCTATTACACCTGCTTTTGATAATATTAAGAATGCAATTATAAATCCATATAATCCTTGTGTTCCTGGTAGTAATTGTAATACTAATAATTTTCCAAATTTACTTGAATCTTCTGAAACTGCTCCTGCTGCAGCTTGTCCTGCTATTGAAGTTCCTTTTGCTGATCCTATACCTGCAAATATTATTGCTATTGATGCTCCTAATATTGCTAAAAATTTACCATCTGCTAATCCTGCTAAAAATTCCATAATTAATTTTCCTCCCTAATTCTTGTATATTTATTTTTATATTTAAATGGTGAGAATACTTCTCCTCCACCTTCATAGAATTTTCCAAAAAATTCTACATATTGTAATCTACTTGTGTGTACATATGAACCTAATGCACTGTTGGCCAAGTTAAATCCATGTCCTATTATTCCGACTACTACTGCTGGAATTGGTCCTACTAAATCTGCTAACAAATTAACTACTTGTGCTATTACACCAGTTGATAAACATAATGCCATCAATCTTGAATATGATAATACATCTGAAAAATAACTTGTTATATTATATAGTCCTCCAAGTCCAGATGTTATTTTTTTTATTGGATTTTTTTGTTTTCTTCCTGCTGTTAAAAATACTCCTATAGCTCCAATTATGGCTAAGTATTTTCCTATTTTTGCGAATATTCCAATATCTCCTGCAACTATTGGTATTACAAGTAAAAATACTCCTGTTAATAATAAATACCATAAAAATACATCACATATTGCATCAAATATTTTTCTTTCTTTTATTAATGATATAGCCTTTATTAACATTCCTGTATATATGTGTAGTATTCCAAGTGCTAATGCTAACCCCATTAGAGGCATTACATCTGTTAATGGATCCATAATACCTTTTAATGGTATTAACCCACCAAAGAAACTTCCAAAAAATGCTCCCCATAATATTGATGATATTCCACTGTATGTAAGCAATTTTATTAGATTTCCTTCTCCTTTTTCGTATTTTTTCTTAAACCATATGAATATGCATCCTATTGTTAATAATAGTCCATATCCTACATCACTTAACATTAATCCAAAAAATAGTATATAAAATATTGCCATTATTGGATTTGGATCTATTTCGTTTTTATTTGGAACACTATACATATTGGTTATGCTTTGAAAAGGTTGTACTATAGTGTTGTTTTGTACTAATACAGGAACTTTTTCTCCTTCTTGTTCTTTTCTTTCTTTTATTATAAATTCGTTATTTGCTTCTATTTTGCATTTTTCGGGCATCCAACCTTCTAAATAGAATGTGTTTTGTGTTGTTACTATTTTTTTCATGATTGTTTTTAAATCTTTTTGGCTTTTTATATAGTCATATAGATTTTCTAATTTTTTTATTTTGTCTGGATTTATTACTTTTTTATTTGCTTCTATTTCGTTTTGTTTTTCTTGTTTTATTTGCTCTAGTTCTTTTATTTGTTGTGCTATTGTTTTATCTCTTTCTAGTTCTATTTGTTTTTCTTCAAAGTTTACCTTTTTTAGAATTCTTTTTAAATCGTTTGCTGATTCTTTTTTAAATGTTATAACTAGATATACTTTTTGTTTGTCTTTTGTTACTTCTATAATTGAATAATCTAATTTTTCTTTATTTAATGCTTCTTCTAAATGTATCTTTTTTTCTTTTAAATCGAGCGTTCCAAATATCATGTCTATGTAATTTATATCTTTTAAATTTCCTGATATTTCCGCATTTTTCCATGGTTGTAGCTCTTTTATTTTTTTGTCTAGTTGTTCTATTTGGTTTTTATTTTCTTCTATTATTTCTGATACTTTATTTATTTTTTCTGCTTCTAAAAATTCGCTTTCTGCTTCTTTTGTAGATAGTTCTTTATATATTTGTTTGTTTTCAAACATTGATTTTTTTATTTTGTGATATTTTTTTATGTTCGAAATTGCTTTTTCTATTTTTATTAGTTTTTGATTTAATTCTGATATTTCATTACTTTTTTCTTCTTTTGTAAATATTTCTTTAAATTCTTCATCATCTGCAAGCTGACTCATATTTTCTATTTGTAAAAATCCTTTTTTCATAACTTGCTTTAATATTTTTTCTTCCTTGTCCTTGGTTCCTATGATTGTAACTCTTTTCATTTTTGCTATTGACATCTGACTTTTTTCATCCCTTTCTTTTTTAAGATTGGTTTTTCACTGTGTTGTACATTTTTTCATTTTTTGTATTTTTTTATTGTACTTTTATTGTGCTTTTATTGTGCTTTTATTGTGCTTTTATTGTGCTTTTATTGTGCTTTTTGTTGCACTTTTTATTCTTCAACCACTTTCTTAAATATTTCTTTTACTGCTTTTTCACAGTTTTGTTCATATTGTTCTTTTAATTGTGTTAGTTTTTCAGATGTACTTTCTTTTATTTTTGTTATCTGACTTTCATTTTTTGTTTTTTCTTCTTTTTCAAATTCTTTTATTTTGGTTTCTACTTCATTTTTAAAGTATTCTTTGTATTTTTGTTTTGATTGTTCCGCTTCTTGCATTATTTTATTTGCATTTTCTTTTGCTGCTTTTTTTATTTCTTCTGCTTTTTTTTCTGCTTCTACAATCTTTTTTATACTTTGTAATTCCAATTATATCCCCTCCTTTGCCAGATACTCACGTTCATTGTATTACATTTTATTTTTAAAGTCAACTGAAAATATAAATTATTATTTTTAACCTTATTGGTACCCACATGCTTATATCACTTTTATTTTTTAATTTAACATTTTGTACCAGAGAGCAGAAAAAACGTGTCACTGAGACAAAATGTTATATTTTAAAACCAACTTTTTCTACCAGTGAGCAAAAAAAGTGCCTCACTGAGACAAAATGTTAAATTTAAAAAACAACTTTTTCTACCAGTGAGCAAAAAAAATGCCTCACTGAGACAAAATGTTAAATTTTAAAAACAACTTTTTCTACCAGTGAGCAGAAAAAGTGCCTCACTGAGACAAAATGTTATATTTTAAAAACAACTTTTTCTACCAGTGAGCAGAAAAAGTGCCTCACTGAGACAAAATGTTAAAAATAAAAATTACATATAATACTTTTTGTATACGTTATAAAAGAACTTCACTGAAATTCATTGAATATACTTTAGAAAATAATAAAAAAACACATTTGGTATTAGTGTTTAAACCAATACAAAAAATGTGCTTTTTATATATTAAACAGCTTCTTGATTTTCTTCTTCAACTTTAGAAGTTTCTTCGTCTCCGGCTTGTTCTATTAATTCTAAGCTACAAATTGAAACTTCATAAGCTACTTTTTGCTCAACTGTTCCATCTTCATATTTCTTTTCATAAGTTCTTGATTGAACTCTACCTACTATTTTAACTTGTGCGCCAACTTCTAATGTTTGGCAAAATCTTGCATTTCTTCCCCATGCAATTGTTGGTATGTAATCTGATTTATTGTATGCTCTGTTTACAGCTAATAATAAATCTGCAATTTCTCTTCCAAATGGTGTTTGTCTATATATAGGTTTTTTGCAAATATATCCTATTAATACAACTTCGTTTATTGTTGCTTCTTTTTTTACTATTTCATTTTCTTCTACTTCTTCATTTCCTTCTACTTCTTCGTCTTTAACTTCTTGAACGTCTTTTGCAAATACAGTTAATACTAGTTTATTTCTTTCATTTTGATAACTATTGTATGATCTGAATTGCCCTTTAATTAATAATTTTTTTCCTTCTGTTAACATGTCGTCTGTTATAATTCTTTCAGAAATTGTGATTGGTATTATGTCTGCATTTCCACTTAAACGTGGTATTGATAATTTAAATGTGTAAAACCTTTCTCCATAAATTTCGTGACTGAATTCTTTTTCTCCAGTTACTTTTCCTACTAATGTTAAGTAGTTGTTTTCTAAATAATTTGTATCCAATTTTATTTCCTCCCCTATCTTTTTTTAATTTCTTGAGTATTTCTTATAAGCTTTTTTCTTTTAAAATTTTCTACAATTCTTATTATAACTCATTTTTTTGGTTTTGTCTACATAAAATGTTTAATTTTTCCATTTTTTTTATTTTTTTAAGTACTATATACCATATTTATTGTAAATTTCATTAATAAATCATATATATTTTTATTTTTCATCTTTATGTTCACTTCTTGTGGTTCTACTTTTTCTCGTTCTATTCCTTCTATTTCTCTTTGTATACATATAATTATTTCTTCTTCTCCTATGCTCGATGCAGTTATGGTTGTTTTGTGGTTCATTCCATAGGTTATTGTTTTTATATCTATTCCGTCTATTATAGATTTATCAATTTCTATATCTGAGTTTAATATTAAATATTCTGCTTTTTTTAAAAGTTCTCTCATTATTTTATTATCAATTTTCTTATTTATTACTATTGTTTCAAACTTTATTTTTGATAGGTTTTCTATACTTTTATTATTTATTGTTATAATTTCTATGTTTTTTTGAATTTTAGATTTTATTTCTTTTTTTATTTGATTTACTGTTTTTTCATTATCAACTATTCCAATAAACGACATTTTATCACCTTGTTTTCTAGTATTTCTTTTTTATTTCATTTTATGCATTTTTGTTCTAATTCTCATTTATATACAAATTTAGCTTAAAAAAAATTGCCTTGAATACGAAATTCAAAACAATTTTTTACTTTTTATATACTTAAATATTTATAAATCAAAAAATACTTTTTTATTGTTTTTTTAATGAAACTTTATTAATTCCTTTTCCAACTGTATGTACAATTTTTGTGGCATTTGCAATTCCTACATCTTTTCCTATCGCTTTTCCTCCAACCATTATACATGCAATTAATGCACTTATCAAAAATTGTATGTTCTCAGACGCTCCTGTAGTTTGTACAATTTTCATTGCAATCATGGTTCCTATCGCACCACTTAAAACTCCACAAATATCGCCTATTACGTCTGAACTTATGCTTGCTACTTTTGAAGCTCTTTTTATTAATTCTATTGATGTTTTTGAACCTGCAATTTTCTTGGTGGCTTTTGCGTGAAATTCTTCTTCATTTGCAACAGTTACTGAAATTCCTATCATATCTGCTACAATTCCTACCATTACTACTAATATTAATATTAGTGTTGCAGGTAGTATTGATAAATTAGATACTCCATTTGCTGATATATATGAAAAAAACATTT
>JAFTFU010000023.1 GCA_017458285.1 Clostridia bacterium
AGAGGACCCTTTCTGATTATTTATGTTGGACATTGCCAACTATTAAATAAATTATACACTTTACTTAACTTTACTTTACTTTACTTTATGTCAAGTCCTTTTATTAAAAAAATTTCCAGCAATATATCGAATTTTAAGGTACAAGGAATCAGAACAAAGCATCAAACAATTGAAAATGGCTTAAAATGGAGTTTCGAAAGTTGATTTTTTTATGTCAATTTAGTTTTCAAAAAATTAAAAAAACACTTTTACTTTTGGCGAAATAATGATAAACTAGTAAAGAAAAAAATAACCAGATATATAAATCACAAATGAACAAACATAATACAAATATTAGGAGGAAAAAACGTGCAAAGTGAACAAAATCCAGAATTTTTGAATATGTTTTTAGACTATTCAATTATCACATTAAACAAATCAACAAATGAGGATAATCAAAATACAGAAAGAGATTTAGCAATAACTACCCTATTTCTTCTTTTTGAACTGTCGCAAATTTTGCGACAACTGAACTATCATCTTTCAAATGCTCATTTAATGCATTGTTAATATGTTTACCAATTTTAAAAACTCTTTTAAATTAAACGTTTTACACATTAATTTAAAAGAGTTTTCTTTATAATAATGGTGTCATATAAAGAGGAATATATAAAATACCATTTTCTTCTTTCAAATCTTTTGGATGAATTATTATTGGCTGTGCTATATACTCTTTATATTTATTAATTAATTTGTTTAACGACGTAAATGTATATCTTTCTCCTGATTTAACTTCTATTGGAATAATATTATGTTTAGAAGTTATTTTATCTTTTGATATTAAAAAATCTATTTCCATTGTTTCGCTAGAATCTTCTCTTTCATTTCGTGAAAAAAAGTATAAATTTCTATTAGAAGCTACAAGCATTTGTGCAACTACATTTTCAATTATCATTCCTTCATTGAAAGATAATTTATCAAACAATATTTTTTTATATATTTCTTCATTAATAATATTTTTCTCATTAAATGTCATTGATAATAATAATCCTGTATCTCCCATATAACATTTTAATGCATTACTATCAATTCTTTGACCTAATCCTATATTAGGCTCCGTTGTATTATAAGCCATATTAATTAGACATGCGTCTTTTAACCAATAAAATGCACCTTCATAATTTCTGTATCTTGCATTTTCATCTAATGCTGATATGTTAAATTTTTTTTCGTGTTTTTGCAACTGAGATGGAATAGTATCAAATATTTGCTCAACTTTTAAATTTAAATCTTCAGAATGTTTTCGTATGTCTTCTCTATATAAGTTTAATATATTTCTTTTTATTCTATCAACTTTTTCAAAATCTCTAGTTTGAACATAAGCTTCAACTGCTTGTGGCATACCACCTACAATTAAATATTCTTTAAAATAATCCATGGCTTTTCTATGCAACGCCTGTCCTAAAGGTTTTTTATTATTATAACAGTCTTTTATAAAATCCATTAATGTTTCATTATTCATAGCCCATAAAAATTCTTCAAAATCAAAAGGATACATTTTTAACTGTTCTTCTTCCGAAGGTATTAATATGTCTTTTACATTTTTTCTGATAGATATTAATGAGCCTGTTTCAATATAATCGTATCTTTTGTCTTCTACTAGATGTTTTATTGCTCCTCTAGCTCTTGGACAAAATTGTATTTCATCAAATATAAATAACGTTTCCCTTTCATATAGTTTTACACCATAGTATTGTGATAAGTATGTAAATAGATAGTCTAAATTATCTAAATAATTATCAAATAATTCTGTTACTGATTTTGATGCTTTGGAAAAATCGATTAATATATATGATTTGTAGTTTTCTTCTGCAAATTTTTTTACTATGTAACTTTTTCCAACACGTCTTGCTCCTTCTATCAATAATGCAGTTGAACCATTGCTTTCTTTTTTCCAATTTAAAATTTTTTCATAAATCTTTCTTTTCATGGCTATTCTCCTCGTTTTTTTATTTATTTTAACACAAAATCAAGTATAGTTCAAGTTGTTATTTGCACAAATTCAAAGATAATTCAAGCCATTTTTTGCACAAAATCAAGAATAGTGTAAAATAAAGTCGAGCTCTTTTTATATTATTTTTATGTATTAAAACTATTTTTAGTCATAAGGGTAGCCCCTAATCCTAAGTTAGGAATAGAGGCTTTAGGGCATTTATCTTCTCCTCTTTGTTTCTAATGTTACCAACGTATCACTAAGATACGTTACTTTATAGCCAACATTAATAAGCGCTTCAATAGTTACTGCAAAAGAAACAGTTTTTTTAATTTTTAGTTTTATGGGGTCTCTATCCCCCGGCTGTTCCTCTATAATCACTAGTCCTGGTTCATATGTTATAAACCTTGGATAAGTTCTTGTCCCCTCATAAATTATACTTACAATTTCGAGGACATCATTTGCCAATTGCAAGGCCTGTCTATACTGTTTCCGTTCTCTTGCTTTTTTTAACACATTCATATTTTTACCCTTTTCGCCCTCCTTATTTTAGGAGAGCCCTTTCTAATTTTTTAGTTGAACATTGTCAACCATTAAATAAATTATACACTTTACTTTACTTTACTTTACTTTATGTCAAGTCCTTTTATTCAAAAAATTTCCAGCAATATATCGAATTTCAAAGTACAAGGAATGAAAACAAAGCATCAAACAATTGAAAACGGCTTAAAACAGAGTTTCGAAAGTGGCATTTTTATGTCAATTTTTATTTTCAAAAAAATACAAAAATATTAAAAAAACACTTTTACTTTTCGCAAAATAATGATAAACTAGTAAAGAAAAAACAAATAGCCACATATACAAATCACAAATGAACAAACAAAATACAAATATTCGGAGGAAAAAACATGCAAAGAGAACAAAATCCAGAATTTTTGAATATGTTTTTAGACTATTCAATTATCACATTAAACAAATCAACAAATTCTGTAAAAGAATATAATTATGACTTAGCAAAATTTCTAAAATTTATAATGATAAAATTCAAGCTTACAGACGAAGAAGACTTTTCAAAAATAGATATATCAGCATTTAGCGTAGATGATTTAAAAAAAATCCAATTTGATGATATAAATGCATACTTAACTCACCTCGCAATCGTTGAAAAAGCAAAACCTGCTACAAGGGCAAGAAAAATTTCTACAATAAGAATATTTTTTAAGTATATGCAAAAAAAAGCTCATATATTAGAAGAAAATCCAGCTCAGGATTTAGAAACTCCTAAAATTGGAAAAAGAATGCCAAAATATTTATCATTAGATGATAGCAGAAAGTTGTTATCAATTGCAGCAAATGAGGATAATCGAAATACTGAAAGAGATTTAGCAATAACTACCCTATTTCTTAATTGTGGGCTACGTTTATCAGAGTTAGTTGGAATTAATATTAAAGATATTGACTTTTCAGATGATAAAATGACCGTTATTGGTAAAGGAAATAAAGAAAGAACCATTTACTTAAATAAAGCGTGTATAAAAACGATTAATGATTATTTAATCGTACGTCCAAGAGACAAAGTAAAGTCAGATACTAAAAATTCACGTGATGCATTATTTTTAAGCGAACGTAGAGAACGTATAAGTCGAAGAACTGTACAAAATATAATTGAAAAAGAAATTAAAGCTGCTGGATTAGATACTTCTAAATATTCCGTGCATAAATTAAGACATACTGCTGCAACTCTTATGTATCAATACGGAGAAGTTGACATTAGAGCACTTCAAGAGCTTTTGGGACATGAAAGTATTTCTACTACAGAGATTTATACTCATGTAAGTAATGACCAAGTTAGAAGTGCCGTTGAGAGAAATCCACTTGCAAATTTTTAAATATAGATATTTAATGTAATATAAAATTTGAAAATAAATGAAGATAGTAAAATACATTCATTTATAGATGTAGGAGAATCACATATGAATAATAAAAATAAAATGCTATTTAAATGTCATACTAAATATAGCAAAAATAATTATAATAAATTTATATATTTCCATAATAACAAATTTGGACTTTTTTATGATGCCTATACCCTACTTTTCTTGTTGTTATTTATATATTGCCTTGTTTTGGGTATTAAAGCAAAACAATTATATACAATACTTATATTTTCTTTTTTGATTATTGCATTTTTGAGTTATAGAATTTTTTCGCCATTATTTGAATATAAAAAAAGCACAAAATCTAAAACAATTTCAAAATCACAAGATATAGCTTTTTATTTTTATGAAAAGAATTTTAAAGTAAGAGAAAAAAACAAGTTTGCTAAAGTTAGATATTGGAGACTTCATAAGGTTTATGAAACAGATAATTTCTTCTATTTGTATTTGACTAAAAAATATGCGTTTTTAGTTGATAAAAAAGGATTTACTCAAGGATCCCCTGAAGAATTTTCTAAATTTATAAAAAATAAACTTAAGTTTAAATATAAACTTGAAAAATAACGTTTTTAAACTAAGAAAATGTACTTCTTAAAAAAATAACAATATATTTTTCTTATAAAATCTAAAAAACAACTGAGAAATAAAAAACAACATTTTCTCTCAGTTGTTTTTAACATTTTGTACCAGAGAGCAAAAAAATTGCGTTACTGAGACAAAATGTTAAAAATAAAATTAATTGTATTTCATTTCTTAACTTTTTGAATGAGAGAGCATATAATTGCCACTACTTAATCAAAATGTTTATTTTTAAAAATAACATATATCTTAAAAAATTATCACGTCTAATTCACTGGTATTTTGTTCATTTCCGTACGCATAAACTAAATAAATATATCCATTTTCACCAATAAAATACTCTGTAGTATTGTTTATTTCATATATATCATTCGTGTAATCCCTTTGGAAAAAAACATATCCAAGTTCTTTAAGTTCGTTAGATCTTCTCTCTTCTTCCTTGATTCTTTCTCTTACCTTACTTTCAGCATAGTTTTTGGTAATTCCTTTTGTTTCTAAAATTTTATCTATAGAAACACTTTTTTGAGTTTGCAAGTCAAAATTATATGTTTGAATTATTGTTCTTTGTGCGTTTGTTCCATCCTTTAAATTTGAATGAATGACTAATGACAATATATTCTCATTAACATAGGCTACATATCCAACAGAATAAATTGTATTTACATTATTTGTTGCATTTAATATACTTTGAGCTTTTGCCTCAAAAATTGATTTTATGTCTTCGTTATATTTTTTGGCTATGTCATTATTAATATTTATGTATGGAATATTAACAGCTAATGTATATCTACCTGAAACAGTATCTGCATAGTTATAACCAGTATAGACTAAATCTTTATCATTTTCAATTTTCGAAGCGGTTTTATTTTCTGGATTATATAGTGTGTTTGTAAATATTGACTCAAATTTTGTTGATAATTCTTCATATTGTTGTTCTGTTAATTCTTTATATGTCTTTGGAGCAGTTCTAAACACTTGTGCATACGCACCAATTAAAATTGCTATTAAACATACTACTAATATTGATATTATTAAAATTTTTCTTCTAAAAGCTTCACGCTTTGGCTTGTCATCTAAAACTAAATTCACTTTTTTCTACCTCACATAATTTTTATTGTTTGACCATTTTTTACTAAAAAAATACCTTTTTAATTAAATTATTCTTTTTAATTTATTTTTTCTAAAAACTTAAAATTTTCTAGGTTTTAATTCTAAATAAATTGGCTTTTCAAGTTCAATCATTGTACTTTTTCCATGACCTGGATACACTATAGTATCATCTGGCAATTTCAAAAGCTTTTCTATAATAGAATTAATTATATCAGGGAAACTAGATGTTGGCAGATCAGTTCTTCCCCATGTGCCTCTAAACAAAGTGTCTCCTGTAAAAACAAAATGTTCTTTTTCACAATATAATGAACTGCCTCCAATAGTATGACCAGGTGTGTGTAAAACTTTAAACTCTAGTTCGCCTAAATGTATTAAATCTCCATCATCAATTCTAGAATCCGCTTCTAGTTTTATTAAATTCATACCTAAATAATCAGTTAAACTTATTTCAGGATTGTATAAACCTTCTGCATCAAACCTATGAATTAAAATTTTTCCGCCACACCTTTCCTGTAATTCATGAACTCCACCTATATGGTCTCCATGACAGTGAGTAAGGTAAATGTATTTTAAATTACCTTTTAATATATCAATCATTTGAACTATTTTATCAACTTCTCCTCCTGGGTCAACCACCATAAGCTCTTTAGACTCTTCATCTAAAACAATATAGCAATTAGTAGGCTCGCCCACCCATGTATTAATCTTTAGTACTTTTAAAATCATTTCTTCCTTTTCACCTCATATACACTATCTACTTTTCTAAGTGTTTTTATCGTTTTATTAAGTTCTTCAACATCATCTACTTCAATTGTAAGTTCTGTTATTGCAATTCTTTCTTTTGTTGCTCTTGCATTAACACCAATGATTTTAGAATTAATATTATTAAGTTCTTTTATTATATCTGCTAGAAGACCAGTTCTGTCATTAGCATAAATTTCTATATCAACACTGTATTTTGCTTTCTCTTCTACATACCATTCAACATCAATAATTCTATCCGCTTCTTCGAAAAGTTGGTCAACATTTGAACAATCTTTTCTATGTACAGAAACTCCTTTTCCTTTGGTAATATAGCCTATAATTTCGTCTCCTGGTAATGGATTACAACATTTAGAAAGTTTTACTAAACAATTGTCAATTCCTTTAACTACAATACCTGAATTTGATGGTTTAGTCTTTTTCACTTTATTTAATGAAAGTTCTTCTATCTTCTCTTCGATATTCTCCTCAGTATGCTCTTTCCTATATTCTATTAACATTCTGGAAATAACTTTAACTGGAGATATAGCACCAAATCCAACAGCTGCATACATTTCTTCTAAATCTTTATATTTGTACCTATCTAGCATTGGGTTAATATATTCATTTTTGAAAATATCACTGTATGCAATGCCAATTCTTTTTAATTCTTTTTCGATTAACTCCTTACCTTTTTCAATGTTCTCAGCTTTTTCCGCTTTTTTGAACCAACTATTGATCTTGTTTTTAGCTTGAGAACTTTTAACAAACTTAAGCCAGTCTCTACTAGGTCCTTTAGAATTATCAGATGTTATTATCTCAATAATATCACCATTTTTTATTGGGGTAATAATTGGAACCATTTTACTGTTTATCTTGCAGCCAGTCATATGATTTCCAATTTCAGCATGTATACTATAAGCAAAGTCAATTGGAGTTGCATCTCTAGGTAATACTTTTATTTCTCCCTTTGGTGTAAATACATAAACTTCATCTTCAAAAAGTTCAGTTTTTAAAGTTTCTAAAAATTCTTGTGGATCTTGCATTTCTTGTTGCCACTCTAGCGTCTCCCTAAGCCACGCTAATTTGTCTTCTGTTATGCTTACTACTTGTTTGCCTTTACCACTATAATTTGCTTCTTTATATGCCCAATGTGCTGCGATACCATATTCAGCAATTCTATGCATATCCCATGTACGTATTTGTACCTCAAATGGAGTTCCTTTTTCTCCTAAAAGTGTTGTATGTATTGATTGGTACATGTTTGGTTTTGGAACTGCAATATAATCTTTAAAACGTCCTGGCATCGGGTTATATAATTCATGAACTATACCTAATGCTGCATAACAATCTTTAACAGAATTTACGAGAATTCTAAGTGCAAATAAATCATAAATTTGGTCAAGTGTTTTATCATCTCTGACCATTTTTCTATGTATACTGTACAAATGTTTTGCTCTTCCTGTAACTTCTGCATCTATTTTTTGTTTTTTTAGTTCTACACGTATATCATCCATAATTTTTTCAATAAAAGCCAGCCTTTGCTCACGTTTTTGAGCAATGCCTCTTTGTAATTCGTTGAATTCGTCTGGATGTAAGTACTTAAAGCTTAAATCTTCTAATTCCCATTTTAAAGAATACAATCCTAATCTATTTGCAAGCGGAGCATAAAGATCCATTGTTTCTTTGGCAATTGCTATTTGTCTATCTCTTTTAAGATATTTTAATGTTCTCATGTTATGTAGTCTATCAGCTAATTTTATTATTATTACTCTTATATCTTTTCCCATTGCAAGAAACATTTTTCTATAGTCTTCTACTTGTTGTTCTTGAACAGTTGTAAATTGAATTTTTCCAAGTTTTGTAACTCCATCTACCATGTCTGCAATTTCTTTTCCAAATTCTTTTTCTAAGTCGCTATATGTAGCATGAGTATCTTCAACTGTGTCATGTAAAAGAGCTGCACAAATTGTTGCATCATCTAAACCTATTTCTGCTAATATGTATGCTACATTTAATGGGTGTATTATGTATGGCTCTCCTGAAGATCTTTGTTGGTCTATATGAAGTTTATATGCATATTCATATGCTTTCATGATTAATTTTGTATCAACTTTTTTTGATTTTTCCTTTTTCTTATTTATTATATCATTTATTGTTATTTCTTTATTCTCACCCAAAATTATTCCCCCTTTCATTTGCTTCTTTTGTTTATTTTAGCATTTCGTGCCAATATAGCCGGAAGTACTCTATATTGATAAAAAATGTTAAATTTTAAATAGATTTCATAGTGTCTTTTAATAATATTTGTAAGTTTTCTTCTCCGTTAAAAGTATTAATTTCTAAATTGCCCACAACATCAATTTTATCACCAATGCGATAATCTTCTGCAAGATGCCCCATGTTAAATCCTATAGCACTTATTACTAAATTGTTTTCTCCTCTTAACGTTAGTTTTATATGTTTTCCTTCTGATAATGCTCTAATTGAATCTATCTTCAAGTTCTTAACTATAAATAAAGGTTTCTTGTTTTCTTCTCCAAAAGGTTCTAACTCATCTAAACTTTTTACAACATCTTTATTTATATCTTTTAGTTCTATTACACCATCAATATTGATAATAGGAACAATTTTAGAGATTTCTTGTTCTTCAGCAATTTTATCTAGCTCTTCTCTTAAAATTTCTAAATTTTCTTTTCTAACTGTTAAGCCAATTGCCATTGCATGTCCACCAAATTTATCTAAAACTTTATTACATTTTGTTAATGCATCATGTAAATCAAATCCAGGAATGCTTCTTCCTGAACCCTTACATATGCCGTCATCTTCTGAACATAATAAAATACTTGGTTTAAAGTATAATTCTGTTATTTTTGAAGCAACTATTCCAATAACTCCATGGTGCCAGTTTTCTCCATCTATTATCATAACACTATTTTTGTCTATGCCATTTTTATTTATTTTTTCTAAAGCTTCGCTATATATATTTTTTTCTGTTTCTTGTCTTTGTTTATTATATTCTTCCAATTTATTAGCAAGGATTGATACTTCATCTTCATCTTGAGATAAGAATATTTTTAAAGCATCTTCTTGATGTCCCATTCTACCGCAAGCATTTATTCTTGGTGCAACTCCAAACGAAATAGCTGTGGAATCAACTTTTCCGTATGCACACATCATAAGAATTGTTCTTAAGCCAATATTTTTAGTTTGCTGAACAAGTTTTAATCCTAATTTGACTATTACTCTATTTTCATCAGTTAATGGCACTATATCTGAAATTGTTCCAACACATACAATATCTAAATATTTTAAGTATTCTTTTTCCTCTAAACCTAACTTTTGTGAAATTGCTTGTATTAATTTAAATACAACTCCAACTCCTGCCAAATTTCTGCAAGGATATATATTGTCTTTACGTTTTGCATCAACAACAGCTAAAGCTTCAGGTAAAGTATCACATGGCTCATGGTGGTCTGTGATTATTACTTCTATACCTAGTTCATTTGCATATTTTACTTCATCTATTGCTGATATTCCACAGTCAACTGTTATCATCAAATCATAATTTTGGTCTGCAATAGCTTTTACAGCTTGTTTATTTAACCCATAACCTTCTTCTAACCTATTTGGTATATATTCGTCTACAATTAAGCCTCGCTCTTTTAAAAAGCTTTTTAAAACGGTTACGCTTGTTATTCCGTCTACATCATAATCTCCATATATAATTACTTTTTGTTTTTCGTCAATAGCTTTAAGTAATCTTTCTACTGCTTTATTCATATCAGGCATCAAATAAGGGTCGTAAAAATCACTTCTTTTTGGTTCTAAAAAAACTCTAATTTGTTCATGCTCAGTTATGTTTCTATTTGCAAGTACAGTAGCAAGTAGTCTATTTAGATTGTTTTCTTTCATTATTTGTTCTATTTTTTTCTCATCTGTTTTATATATTTCCCATTTTTTACTCATATTTTTTATCATCCTTTTAAAATTATCCAGAAAAGTCTTGTCTATGGTGACATTATGTCATAAAAGTTTAAAAACTCATAACCTTCTTCTCTTAAATACTCAATAATTCGAGGTAAAGCATCTAAAGTATAAGTTTTATCTCCTGCATCATGCATAAGTAAAACAACACTATTTTTATTGGCAGTTGTTTGCTTTACACGTTCAACTAATGCATCAATATCTGTAATTCCTTCAGCATCTCCACTTAAGGCATTCCAATCTACATA
>JAFTFU010000176.1 GCA_017458285.1 Clostridia bacterium
AATTGATGCAAATATAGTAAATCCAAAGATTGTTGGAGATTCACTAGAAATAAGTCCATTATTAATAATATTTTCAGTAACAGTTGGAGGAGCTTATTTTGGAATTGTTGGAATGTTCTTAGCTGTACCAGTTGTTGCAGTGATTAAAATTTTAATTGATGATTATATTAATTTTAAAATTGAAAAAAATAAAACTAAAGAATAAAATATAATGTGATTAAAAAGTAGTTGGAGTCGAAAGCAGAAATGCTTTCGACTTCAACTATTTTTTTATCATAAAAATCTGATGTGGAAAATTAACAACCGTTAAATCTGTTTAGATTTTAGCGAAAATATATAAATTTACTTTTGTATTAAATAACTAATTCCTCCTTTTCCAGCAGCAGTTATAATAAGCATTATAATTCCAGCGGTAAAAACACCTAGATATATTGGAGGAATTGCTTTTTTTGGTTCCAAATCTAAGAAGTTTGCTATTAAGGAAGCAACCCATGCACCTGTACCAGGAAGAGGAACTGCTACAAATAGAAATAATGTTGAGAATACAACAGTTCTAATTTTAGGATTTTCAGCGATTTTCTTGTTTGCTTTATTGCTAGCCCAATCAATAATTTTTTTGAAAGGCTTCCATCTTCCAAAAAAATCAAATAATGGACGAATATATTTTACAATAAAATATACTGGAATTATATTTCCTATAAAACTACATATAAAAGCTTCTATGTAAGATAGCTGAAAAGTAACTACACCGATTGGTATCGCTCCTCTTAACTCAACAACTGGAACCATACCTATTAATCCAGTTAATAAATATCTTATAATTATTGGTAAATTAGCCATGTTTAATCACAATCCTTTCTTAAGGCATAATTTTTCAAAATTTAAACTTTCATTTAAAATTATTAAATACCAATAGATTTTATAACATAAATTATAAAATGTCTATACCTAAATTTGAAATTTATGATACGAACTCTAACTAGTAACCAAAAATTAGCATAAAAAGAAGAAATTATTAAAAAAATGTTGACAACATAATTAAATAAATATAAAATAGACAAAACAAATCCAAAATAAAAACACTTAGGGAGGAAAGAAAATTGAGTAAAAAGAACAACAGAAAAAAATATGATGAAGAAGATGAAATACCAAAAGTTTTACAAAAAGGAAAAAACAAAAAGAAAAGTAAAAAAATTACAGTTTTAAGAGTAATTTTAATTATATTATTAATATTGATAATAATGGCAATTGCAGTACTTGGAGCTGCATATTGGTATATAAACGATAAAATAGGAATGATGCAACAAGTTGAAATAAATGAAGAAGAATTAGGAATTTCTACGGAGACAGAAGAAAGTTTATCAGGATATAGAAATATAGCACTATTTGGAGTGGATAGCAGAGCAGATGACTACGGAAAAGGAAATAGAAGTGACTGTATAATAATTGCAAGTATAAACAACAAAACAAAAGAAGTAAGATTAATATCAGTTTATAGAGACACATATGTAAAAATAGACGGACATGGTCTAGACAAAATAACACATGCTTATTCATATGGAGAAGCACAATTAGCATTAAACACATTAAATACAAATTTAGACTTAAATATAAAAGAATTTGTAACAGTAAATTTTGACTCAGTATCTGATGCAGTAGATGCATTAGGAGGAGTAACAATAGATATAACAAATGAAGAAATAAAATATATAAATGACTATATAGATGCTACAGCAGCCATAACAAAGAAAAAATCTTCACATATAACAAAAGCTGGAAAGCAAACACTTGACGGAGTGCAGGCGGTTGCATACTCAAGAATTAGGTACACTTCAGGAGGAGATTACAAAAGAACAGAAAGAATGAGAGATGTAATTGAGGCAATGCTAGCTAAATTAAAAACAAAAAATGTTGGAGAAATAAATAAAATAGCAAATCAAATTTTACCTGAAATTTATACTAACTTAGATACAGGAGATGTTTTATCAGTTGCAACAGATGTTATGAATTATAAGATCACTAAGAGTATTGGTTGGCCATATGAAACTAAAGGTATTACATTAGACAGATGGTATGGGGTTCCTGTTACATTAGAATCAAACGTTAAAAAGCTACATCAAGAATTATTTGATGAAAATGATTATGTTGTCCCTACAACCATAAAAAATACAAGTGATAGCATTATAAAGAAGACAGGTTATAAATAAACAAAAAAAGTATGACTTTTGTGCCGAAAAAAACTGGAAAGTATTGAATTTTGTCGAAACGAATGGTATAATTATCGTGTATGGGGGACAGTAGAATGAATTTAGATTTTGAAAATAATGAAATGATTTTAAGAGAAAATGCATTAGTAGCATTATCAAATGAAATTAATAAAGATTTAAAAAAGAAAGCATACATGCATGTTAAAAGAATGTCAGATGTAATATTATCAATAATTGGATTAATAATATTATCACCTATATTCTTGTTGTTAGCATTATTTGTAAAATTAGATTCAAAAGGACCTGTATTTTTTGCACATACAAGAATAGGAAAAAATGGCAAAAAGTTTAAAATGTATAAATTTAGAACAATGTATGAAAATGCAGAAGATATGATAAAAGATTTTACTCCAGAACAGATGAAAGAATGGAAAGAAAATTACAAATTAACAAATGATCCGAGAGTAACAAAAGTTGGTAAAATACTAAGAAAAACAAGTTTAGATGAACTTCCACAGATAATCAATATTTTAAAAGGAGAATTGTCAATAATTGGACCTAGACCAGTTACAAATCCAGAATTAGAAAAATACGGAAATAACAAAGATGAGTTTTTAAGTGTAACACCTGGATTGACAGGGTATTGGCAAGCAAACGGAAGAAGTAATACAACATATGAACAAAGAATGGAAATGGAATTGTATTATTGCAAAAATATGTCATTCTTACTAGATTTAAAAATATTTTTTAAGACAATACTTACTGTTTTAAAAAGAGAAGGAGCTGTATAACTTGAACAAGGATGTTAAAATAATAGTAGCTACACATAAAAAATATACGATGCCAAATAGTGATTTATATTTGCCACTGCAAGTTGGGGCAGAGGGAAAAGAAGAACTAGGATATGCAAGAGATAATGTAGGTGAAAATATTTCAAAGAAAAATCCATATTTTTGTGAACTAACGGGGTTATACTGGGGATGGAAAAATGTAAATGCCGACTATATAGGACTTGCCCATTATAGGAGGCATTTTTCAGTAAGAAAAAAAATCCAAAAAGATGAACAAGGAAAATTTAAATGTGTACTAAATGAACAAGAATTAGAAAAGATATTAGAAAAGGCAGATATAGTTTTGCCTCAAAAAAGAAAATATTATATAGAAAATTTATATTCCCATTATAAACATACTATGTACATTGAGCCATTAGATGAAACAAGAAAAATCATAGAAGAAAAGTATCCTGAATATATACCAGAGTTTGATAAATTACATAAAAGAACATCTGCCCATATGTTTAACATGTGTATTATGAAAAAAAAGTATTTAGATGAATATTGCACATGGCTATTTGATATTCTTTTTGAACTTGAAAAAAGAGTGGATGTAACAAAATACGATAGTTTTCATGCTAGATTTTTTGGAAGAGTGTCAGAACTACTACTTGATGTTTGGATTAATACTAAAGGGTATAAATATGAAGAAATAAAAGTTATTGATATGCAAGGAGTAAATTGGTTAAAAAAGGGTTCAGCTTTTTTAATGGCTAAATTTACAGGAAAAAAATATGGAAAGAGTTTTTAAATAAGAGGTGGATAAATATGAATTATGCTGGAGTATTAGCAGGTGGCGTAGGAAAAAGAATGGGAAGAACAGATTTACCTAAACAATTTTTGATGTTGGGTAATAAACCTATTTTAATACATACACTTGAACAATTTTTAATTTGTAATGATATTGATAAAATTATTTTAGCGGTTCCTCAAAATTGGAAATCATATTCAGAGGACTTGGTAAAAAAATATTGTGATAGTAAAAAAATAGATATTATATGTGGAGGAGAAACTAGAAACGATACAATACTTAATATATGTAATCACATAAAAAATACTTATGAATTTAATGAGTATGATGTAATATTAACACATGATTCTGTAAGACCATTTATTACACAAAGAATAATCAAAGAAAATATAACAGAATGTAAAAATGCTGATGCAGTAGATACAGTTATACCGGCTGCTGATACTATAGTTGAAGCGAAAGATAAAAAAAGAATATCTAATATTCCGATAAGAGATTACATGTTTTTAGGGCAAACCCCTCAAACATTTAAAGTGCAAACATTTATCGATGTTTATAATGCATTATCTGATGAAGAAAAAGATATATTAACAGATGCTTGCAAAATGTTTGTAATCAAAGAAAAAGATGTAAAGATAGTAAAGGGAGAGTCATATAACTTAAAAATCACTACGCCATATGATTTAAAGTTAGCAAGCCTAATGTTAGGAGTTGAAACTAAAAATGATTAACCAGTTAATAAAATTAGTTGAACCAAAAAAATTAGAAATTAATTTTGAACAATTAGATTTACCTCAAAATAATATAATTGTAAAGCCTGTCTTTATGTCTATATGTGCTGCTGACCAAAGGTATTATCAAGGTAAGAGAAAAAAAGAAATACTTGAAAAAAAATTACCTTTAACATTAATACACGAAGCTATAGGTGAAATTGTGTATGACCCTAAAAAAGAATTTGAAGTAGGAACTAAAGTGGTATTGATACCAAATACACCTTATGAAGAAGATGAAATCATAAAAGAAAATTATAGGGTAACTTCTAAGTTTAGGTCAAGCAGTTGTGATGGTTTTATGCAAAGCCTAATTTATATGAAAAGAGATAGAATTATTGCTATTGAAAATATAAAACCAGAGATAGGTTCAATGTTAGAATTAATATCTGTATCAGTAAATAGTATAGAAAATTTTAAAGAAAAAGCCCATAGTAAAAAAGAAAAGATTGCGATATGGGGAGATGGAAGTGTTGCTTATATAACCGCTTTGATTTTAAAAGCATATTTTCCAAACTCAAAAATTATAGTATTAGGTGTGAACAGAGAAAAACTTAATTATTTTTCTTTTGTAGACGAGACAAAAATGATAGATGAAATAGAAAAAGGCTTTAATGTAGACCATGCATTTGAATGTGTGGGAGGACAAGGGTCTGAAAGTGCAATTGAACAAATTATTAATTATATTAATCCGCAAGGTACTATTTCTTTATTAGGAGTTTCAGAAGAGCCTCCGCGTATTAATACTAGAATGATACTGGAAAAAGGATTAATTATTTTGGGAAATAGTAGAAGTGGATATCAAGATTTTAAAAAAACCATAGAGTTATTGCAAGATGAAAAAATTCAAGATTATGTTGATAATATTATATGCGATACAATAAATATAAACAATTTAAGTGATATTTATAAAGCTTTTGAAAAAGATGTAAATAATGATTTTAAAACAGTAATGAAATGGAATCTTTAGGAGGAAAAAGTGGAAACAAAAAGCGATTTGAGAAAATTACAACTTAAAGAATTAGATATTCTGAAATCAGTGATTGAAGTATGCAATAAAAGAAATTTGAAATATTATATAGTTGGTGGAACTTTAATTGGAGCCATTAGACATGGAGGATTCATACCATGGGATGATGATATGGATATAGCTATGCCAAGAGAAGACTATGAAAAATTATTAAATCAATCATATTATTATAAACTTATGATAATTCAATAATTTTAAATTGATAAACTTTGCAAAATTATATTTAGAATTTCAATATGAAATAAAGAAAAATTCATTACCTTCT
>JAFTFU010000177.1 GCA_017458285.1 Clostridia bacterium
ATATCGTCATACCAACAACCACCATCCTCTAATTCATTATCATAGAAGATAATATAGTATGCACCACCTAACTCTCCTTCATTAGTTCCAGCATCTCCCTCTACCTTTAGAATTGTTACACAAGGGTATTCTAATGATTTTGATTGAGCGCAATCAACAGCATCTCTAAGATTACCTCTATACTCATCTCTTACTCTTGTGATATACGGATAATCATTACCATCTAATGTCGCCGACACTATAACATTTCTTACTATCGTAAGTTTTAATTCGGCTGAAGAACCGTCTTGTTTTGATAAAGATCCCGTATAAACTCCGTCCGGAATAGTTACAGATATACTACTTTTAGAAACTGCTTCCTTTTCATTTGCATCTTTGCAACCAACAAAGGCAATAAAGGAACTTGACATTGCAATAATTAATATTGCTTTAATAATCTTTTTCATTTTATTTGCTTTTTAAATTTTTATTTTTAACTTAGTCGCTTTTAATTTATTTCTTTACATCTAAAATTAATTAGATTAACCTGTTAAATAGAGAAATAAACTTGTAAAAACATTATGTTATCGACCGATTTACAGCTGAATCTATTTAACAGGCAAAGTACAGTAAGTTATTTTTACCAATTATATGTATATATATAGAAATATATACATAAATGTGCCTATCATTAGATATTTGATTATAATTTTTCATTTTTATTGTTTTTTTTTTCAGCTGCAAAGTTATAAAATTTTTTGAATATCAACCAAATTTCATGCGAAAAAACTTACATAAATAAATATTTTATTCTTTTCAAAAAACAATTCACTCAAACGGCACTTTTATTTATTAAATGACTATAAAAGCAATAAATAATCTTTATTTACGTTTTGGAATAAATAGAATAATAAACACTAAAGACAGATGAAAAAAACTATTCTCGGTATATGTATATTAAGTCTTGTTTTTATGGCATCGACTTGCGGTGAAGGATATGAGCCGGAAGCATTCGCTCAGTTATATGTCAAAAACAATACTGACAAAATCTTGTTTTTCTATTCCGACAGCGAAAAATATACTAAAGTAAAGGTAATTTATCCCAATGACAGCGCAAAAATTGCAGACGAACTGTTCGGTCAATACTATAGAATAACTAATCCATATCAAGCGTTGGAGAATATTATTCACAACGACCGACGGAATTTTGACACCATACAAATTCAACCTATCGGAGAGCAGACCGCAATCACTTATATAAGCAGCGATTCCAATCAATACTCTAATAATTTCTTTCGTTTCTCTTGTTGGAAAGAGGGAAAGATATTTTTCATGGATAAAGATACTGCTTATACATTTGTTTTTGAGATAAATAAAGAAGATTTACTGAATTTGAAATAATATGAAACGAATTTATTTGATATTATTGGCTACAGTGAGCAGTGTTTTGTTTAATTCCTGTATTTTTGCGGCAATAGGTTTGGTTGAATACTTTGACGATGATTATGCAGATGACGATTATTACGTTACTTGCTATTATGATTTATATGTTAAGAACAATACAGACAATACATTACTGTTTCATTCCACAACTGATCAGCCAAACGAAAAGGTTATCTTACCTAATGACAGTGTTATAATTTATTCTTCCTTTAGTTCGGATATTCATACCGACAAAAAGTACAACAGTGTTTTTGAAGAGTATTACAATAATTATCAATCTAAGGATTCGGCTGTTTTTCAATCATTAGGAAAGAAAGAAAATATTATTTACATAAAAAATAAATCCGATAATGAAAATAAATCCTTTTTTAATAAGAATTATTGGAATAAAGGCAGCCGTCAATTAGGAGAAGGCGAAAGTCTTAACGTACAACTCCACTACCCTATCACATTTACTATTGACAAAGAAGATTTGCAATAAATTAATTCTTGAAGAAAATAACTATAAATATAAAAAGAAAGTGCCGTTTTCATTAACTAATTAAACGAAACGGCACATTTTGATTGTCACTCTTTTACATTTCATACCAACAATCACCATTTTCTAATTCTTTCTCGTAGAAAATAATGTAGTATGTACTGTTAGAGGCGTTATCTGTAGATTCTGTTTTCCCTTCAATCTTGATAAGTTTTATACAAGTATAATCCTTTGATTTTAACTGAGAATAATCGACAGCATCTTTAAGATTGTCTTTATACTCTCTTTTCTTTGTTGTTATAGACGGGTAATTTGCTCCGTCCAATGTTGCCGAAACTATGACAGCGTCCTTAATTGTAAGTTTTAATTCTGCCGAAGTTCCATCTTGTTTGGATAAATTCCCCGTATAAACACCGTCCGGAATAGTCTTTGACTCATTCACTGTAACAACTTCCTTTTTGTTTGTATCATTACATCCAATACAAACTGAATTAAAGGAACTTAAACCCGCAATAATTAATATTGCATAAATTGTTCTTTTCATTTTCTTCGTATTTTTATAATTTGTACTAATGTTTTTAATTCTGCTTATTTTATTTTTATGTTTTAGAAGTTAGATTAATCAAATTAGTCAATCTTTTAGTCTTTTCTCAGGCAAAATTACAAAATTTATTGAATATCAACCAAATTTTATGTGAAAAAACTTACA
>JAFTFU010000178.1 GCA_017458285.1 Clostridia bacterium
AAACGCTGCTTTGGCATGGGACTGATCCGTACGAAACTCGATATTACGACCCGGTCATCCATTGCACTTTCCATCCTTGCCATGAATCTCAGCCGTTTGGCAAAAGATTTATTGCGTGTAATTTTTTATCCTATATTCTTGATAGGACTTTGGAATGATGAACGCTTTAAAATTGCTTGATTATTGAGCAGACACTAATTCGAAAAAATGTCACCCCAAAAAAAGAATAGCTAAGGTGGTTATACCTTATGTTATTTGGACTTTGATTTATGTTATACTAAAAAACTATAAACAGCCAATGCAAATACCGATTAATGCTATCACCTGTTTACTCACAGGAAAAGCATCTGCACAAATGTATTATGTTTTTGTATACTGTGAACTGACTTTACTAATCTCTATTATAGATAAACTTGTAAGATCAAAATATAAACTTTTAGGATTTATTATTTCTCCATTGGAAATAATTATCATGCGATTATAGTAAACGACAATTTTAAATACCTAATAATTGTCAAATTTAAAAGAGCATAAAGACTTAAGCCAAGTGTTTGGAACAGTAAATAACGAGTAATATTCGTCAACAGCTTGTTCCAACTCATGTACATCTTTAAAAAATATATTGTGTGTAGCATCACGACGTGTTAATCTCCAAACTTGCTCAATTGGATTCAAATCAGGTGAATATGGCGGCAAATAGACAAAGACAACTTTATCAGCAATATCTGAATATTCTTGATTGGAATTCTCTTTAATCAGTCTCTTGGCTTTTTTGTGCCAAGGTGCGTTATCCATAATCAAATAGTATTTACAATTTTCCGGCACAGGATTAGCATTTAAGAAGTTACGTATTGAACTTATGGTAGTTTCGTAATTAAACCATTGAGGTTTGCAGATAAATAATTCACCTGTTGAAGGAATAACAAAACCACTATACGAAATATTATCTTTTCCCGGATAGGATTTTACCTTTGGCTTACTGCCTTTGATTGCCCACATACTTGATATGCTTGTTTGTACTGTGTAATGTACTTCATCTTGAAATACAAGTATTGCGTTTGGATTATTGGCTAAATCAGCAATTTTTTTTATAGGCTTCTCGTTCTTCCTCGTTTAACTCTCCTGACGAGGGATAGGTTTGAGGACGAATTTTGGAGAAACCAAGCTCATGAAATAATCTTTGACACTGTCTTACGCTTAAGTCTATATCATACTGACTTTTTATGTAATCAGACAAACTGATTCCGTCCCATTTATAATAACCTGACTCTTTGGGTGGATTTATCAAGGCATTCTTTATTTCTTCCTTTTGCTCTTTTGATAGCTTTGATGAACGTCCTGTTTTTGCTTTTCCTCTCAACGCATCAAAGCCTTCTTCATCAGCTATTTTTACCCACCTCGAAAGTGTTCTTCTGGTCACCCCAGATAGTTCACTAATCTCTTCTGCTTTCATTTTTCTTTCAAGCATCATATTAACAAGTGTTACCTTTCGAATGTATCTTTGGTCATCTGATTGTTTTACAATCTCTTTTCCTATTCTCAATAACTCTGATGGTTTATGTATAAAAGTCCGTTTATTCATTCGGCATCACCCTATTTTATTATACATCTCCCTGTGTTATTTTTAAATAGGTTTTTTTATTTGTCGTTTACTATAATTCCACAACTAATTGGATTAGAAATAAACAAATATATTGATATTGTTATGAGCATTTCTTGTTTAGGATGGTTTACGTATTTTTATTTAGGTTATTTACTTGGCAATGGCTTAATGAAAGTTAAAGCATCAAAATCTCAACTTAATCCCATTCTTTTTGTTTCCATTCTTATTCAAATAGCAGAAGGATATTGGTATTATATTTTAGGAAATCAAAACTGTGGGACACAATTAAAGCTTTCATGCTTGCTTACAGGTTGTATAGTTTGTATATTATCTGATAAATTGTTAAAAAGTGAAAAATGTCCTAAAGTCACAATATTGTATATTATTGGAAATTGTTCATTTGGCATATATTATTCTCATATGGTTTTTGTTTTATTACTAAGACATGTTTCATTTTATTCGGCTATATCACCTATATTATTTCCAATAATAGCAATAACAATTTTGATGATTAGCCTTTGCCTTGTACTTGTAGGAAAAAAAGTGTTGGGTAAATATAGTAAATATTTTGCGTTTTAATATTGTTCTTGTGTTCCCATTCTCAATACAAAAAAATTCATCACATTAAAGCATCGATAACTGTGAAAACCCAATTAATAGTTTTAATTTCGAATAAATATGAACATTAGAATTCGATAAAATCGTAAAATTTTAAAATCCACCGCTTTTAAATTGAGAAAACCAAGCGTGATAATCTGTGATAAGGGATACAAAAAAACAGAACTGACATAAGCCGACTCTTGTGAATTTTAATGATTTATAATAGCCGCAACTTGCCGATCCTTTGACCACACCTGAAATCATCCGATCTAATATCAATGGTACACTGAAAAGTGTGACTATTGTTGTTAGGAGATCCTGATATAGTATTTGATAACTCACAATAATAGAATACAAAACTTCGATAATGTCCATGTATAATATAGAGTTTGTCTTTGTTCGATCTGTTATGCTTTTAATCAATCATTTCCTCATGTTGTTTGATGACACCTTTTATATCTATTTTTGATAGCTGAACAACCGTATCCACTGTTAGA
>JAFTFU010000179.1 GCA_017458285.1 Clostridia bacterium
AAAAATATGAAAATTTTAAAATTGAACTTTTTAAAATAAAGACTTAAAGTGCAATGATAAAAAATCTAAAAGAATTTTACATATAAAATTTTAAAATAATTATTTGATAAAAATATATTTGAAACAATAAAACTAAAAACAGTATAACATGTAAAATATGTTTTGTAAACAAAAACTTTTCGACAAAATTCGATAAAAACAATTTACATAAAACGTTGCGGAAGCGAAGAAAATATGATATAATCGTAAAGTCAAAATATAAAAAGAAAAAAGGGGCGATAAAAAATGTTAAAATTATACAATACTGAAATTGAAACAGGAAAATTAAAACAAATAAAAGATATACAAAACATAGAAAGAGGAACATGGATTAACATGATAGCCCCGACCGAAAAAGAAATACAAACTGTAGCAACAAAAGTAAACATACAAGAGGATTTTATAAGATATGCTTTAGATAGCGAAGAAAAAGCCAGAATTGACATAGAAGAAGACGACAATACAATATTATTTATAATAGATACACCAGTTGCAGAAAAAGAAGGAGAGAGTATAATTTATACGACACTACCTTTTGGAATAATAATTGTAAGAGATGATTATGTAATAACAGTTTCATTAAACAAAAACAGTATTACAGATGTGTTTGAAAAAGGGAAATTAAAAACTTTTGCAACATATAAAAAGAGTAGATTCATATTTCAAATATTATATCAAAATGCAGTAAACTTCTTAACTTGCTTAAGGCAAATAAATAAGGAAACTGAAATTGCAGAAAGTGGTATAAAAAAATCAATGAGAAATAAAGAATTAATAAAAATGTTAGAATTAGAAAAAACATTAGTATATTTTACAACATCATTAAAATCAAATGAAATAATAATGGAAAGAACAGCAAAGGGCAAAATATTAAAATTATATGATGATGATGAAGATATACTAGATGATGCAATAATTGAAAATAGGCAGGCTCTTGAGATGACTCAAATCTATAGCAATATTTTAAATACAACAATGGATGCATGTGCATCGATAATTTCAAATAACTTAAATGGTGTAATGAAATTTTTAACATCTAT
Organism: Clostridia bacterium; assembly: GCA_017458285.1. Taxonomy (GTDB): domain Bacteria; phylum Bacillota; class Clostridia; order TANB77; family CAG-508; genus CAG-269. The sequence goes on from JAFTFU010000179.1 coordinate 1,080, forward strand.
AACAATTGTTTTATCAATTCCAACTATGATTTCAAGCTTTTGGGGAATGAACGTAGAATTGCCTTTTCAAGATTTTAAATGGGGATTTCCAATAATGCTTGGAATTTCAATTGCACTTACTTTAATTGTAACTTACTGGTTACAAAAGAAAGATATGCTAAAATAAATTTGTTTAATCTAACAAATAAAAAGGAATCGTAAATTTTTGACTTTTTTTCTATTCCTTTTTTTATATTAGTATAAAAGAGCAAAAAACTGAGACAAAACGTTAAATTAAAAAACACACATTTTGTCTCAGTTTAAAATTATTCTATTGTTCCTAATATATCTGTTGTAGTAGTTAAAGCCTTTTTTAGAGTTGTGTACATTGAACTTCCTATAGAAGTATCAGCACCAGATTCATAATTTGCGATAGCAGTTTCAATTACAAGTAATTTATATCTTTTAGTGGTTCCAGAAGGAGCTCTGTACATATACACAGGAATATATGATACATCATCTATTGAAATTTTTCCAGTTTTTCCATTTTTTGTAAAACTTAAATTTAATATTGCAGAAATCTTTGTGTTTTCTTTATTTTGTCCTGAAACAAAGTTTCCAAGAGAATAAATTACAAAACCATCTTTTGTAGAGCCATCTTCTAAAGTGATAGTACGTTTTTCCATTGGTTCTAATACATGAGGATGACCTCCTAAAATTACATCTACACCATTTTTAAAAAGAAAATCTGCTAAGTCTTCTTGAGATTTCAATTGCTTTGTTACATATTCTGTACCCCAATGCATAAATACGCAAATCATATCAGGATTTTCTTTTTTTGCTAAGTCTAATTGCTTTAAAATCAAATCATTATCAATCAAATTTATACAATAGTCTTTTCCTTTTGGAATTGGAATTCCATTAGTTCCATATGTAAAGCTTAAAAATGCAATCTTAACACCTTTAACATTTTGGATTAATATCTTGTTTTGTTCTTCTTCAGAAGTATATGTTCCGGTATGTGCTATATCTGCATCATCTAAAGTTTTTATAGTGCCTTCAATACCTTTATATCCCTTATCTAAACTATGGTTATTGGCAGTACATAGAACATCAAGTCCAAGTTTTTTTAAGTTATAAGCTAATGCTTCAGGAGAATTAAAGGTTGGATAACTGCTATACCCAATTTCGCTACCTGCAAAAGTTGTTTCTAAATTTCCTACAGCAATATCAGCCGTTTGTAAGTAATATTTAACATCTTCGAATACATATGAAAAATCATATTCCTTTGTGCTGGTATTATAGGCATCTTTATATTGAGAATCGTGGCACATAACATCTCCAATTACACTCATATTAAAAGAGATGTCTTTTTCTTCTTCTTGTGGTGGACTGTTTGATTCATCTGAAGACGTTTTTATTTCCTTACCATTTGAGTCAATATTATTGTTTTTAGATGAATTGTTGTTATCGTGTAATATAGAGAATAACAGTACTAATAATATAATTAGTATAATGCCCAAAATTAAACTCGCTAAATTTAAAGTTTTTTTAGTGCTTCTTTTTCTTTTCCTTTGATTTGCTCTCATGCTTTTTATCATTCCTTTCGTAAGGAGTTTTACAATTTCGTGTAATTTTAATTGTATATTTTGCTCCTTTTTATTTTTATATAGATTATCATAAAATTTTAGGTTTTTCAATAAAAATATAATAGTTTGTAGTTTTGTTTTTATAAATTTTTGATTGGCAAATTAATTTTAAATTATTATAATTTAGCTATAAAAAATGGAACCAAAAGAAAAAATGTATCGTCCAATACACAAAGGGGGAAATAGTATGGAAGAAACAAAAAAATCAAAATGGAAAAGTGTAACATTTAAAATGGTATTAGGAGTTGCATGTGTTGGAGTAATAATTGTGGGAGGAAATTTACTTGCTAAAAATAATGGCTATGATAATGTATTTTTAATGATAGGCTCTAATTTACAAGATAAAAGCACTGAAACAAATCAATTGACAGAAAACAATATAGAATTAGGATTAAATGAAAATATTGTAATTGAGGATGAAGAAACAAGCAACCAAAATACAAGTAAATCTACAAATGAATCACAAAAAACAGTAAAAAAAGAAGTAAATAAAGACTATGTATATGAAAGGGATAAATATACCCATGAATCAGGTGTAACAATAAATATTCCATACATAAATATTAATTCAGCAGAAGCAGATAAAATTAATAATGAATTAATGGAATTGTTTAATAATGCAAAACAAAGCTTTGACTATAAGTATGATAAAACATATGAAGGTTACACAGGGTCATATATAAACTTAAATTATAAATACTCAATAATCAAAAATAGTATATTGAGTGTAAATGTTAATAAAGGAAAATTTATAGTACTAAGTGGTGGAAACGAAGGAGATATTTTAGTATATAATTTTGATTTAACTACAGGTAAAACTTTAACAACTAAAGAGGTTCTTAAAATTTTAAATTGTGATGAAGCCAAAATAAAAGAACGCATACTAACAGAAGGAAATAAAAATGTGGCAGAAGAATATAGGGATGAAACAAACTTTGATTTAAATAAACTTTATTTTATTTCTGAAAGTAAAGCTAAAATACCTGTACAAACATTTTTCGGGAATTCAGAAGTTGAAATTGATTTAAAATAAATTTATCAATAAAAAACGTTAATAACGAAAATAACACATTTTTACCAATTGAAAATAAACTGAGACAAAATGTTGATTAAAAAATGGACATTTTGTCTCAATTGTTGTTCCTATTTTCGACAAAATTTGTCGAAAAGTTTTTGTTTACAAAACATAGTTTACATGTTATACTGTTTTTAGTTTTATTGTTTCAAATATATTTTTATCAAATAATTATTTTAAAATTTTATATGTAAAATTCTTTTAATTTTTTTATCATTGTACTTTAAGTCTTTATTTTTAAAAGTTCAATTTTATAATTTTTATATTTTAAAATTTTATGTTTAAATTTCA
>JAFTFU010000180.1 GCA_017458285.1 Clostridia bacterium
GTACATGTGTGTTTATTTCTCCTAAAGTTCTTGATAGATATGCTAATTCTTTATTTGATTCTATGTTTTCTTTTTGTTTTCCTTTTAAGTCATCTGTTCCTTCTTCTAAGCTTTTATATAATTCATCTACACTTCCATATCTTTGGATTAGTAAAAGTGCAGTTTTTTCTCCAATTCCTGGCACTCCTGGTATATTGTCTGAGCTATCTCCTTGCAATGCTTTTACTTCTATTAGTTGTTTTGGATTTAATCCATATTCTTCTTTTATTCGGCTTTCTCCATAATCCTCTTCTTCTGTCTTTCCTGCTTTTGTTCTTGGAATTCTTATTGTTATATTTTTGGTTGCTAATTGAAAGGTGTCTCTATCTCCTGATAATATTGTAACTAAAAGGCCTTTTTCTTCTCCTACATTTGCTAATGTTCCTAATATATCGTCTCCTTCATATCCTTCTTTTTCTATTACGGCTATGTTCATTGCTTTTAATATTTCTTTTATCATAGGCATTTGCTCGGCAAGTTCATTTGGCATTCCTTTTCTATTTGCTTTGTATTCACTATATAATTGATGTCTTTGTGTTTTTGCCTTTAAATCAAATGATACTGCCATATATTGGGGCTTTATATCGTCCATTATTTTGAACATTATTGCTAAAAATCCGTAAACTGCGTTTGTGTATTTTCCGTCTTTTGTTTTTAACATTTTGCTTCCCATTATTCCGTAAAATGCTCTGTTCATTATACTGTTTCCATCTATTAATACTAACTTGTCCATTTTTTATCTCATTCCTTTCGCTTAAACACCTTTATTTTACTATATTAGTATTTAAAACACAAGCAAAATTTTATATTTTTTAATTTCACATTTTGTACCAGTGGCGCACTTTTTTTGCTCTCTGAGACAAAATGTTGTTTTTTTATTTTAACATTTTCTGCCAATAAACCACTTTCTTTGCTCTCTCATTCAAAATGTGGATTTTTAAATTTTAACATTTTGTCTAAGTCGACGCACTTTTTCTGCTCTCTCATTCAAAATGTTAATTTTTTATTTTAACATTTTTTGCCAGAGACGCACTTTTTCTGCTCTCTCATTCAAAATGTTAATTTTTAAATTTATATTATATAAATATGCTAATAATAACTAGAGCTATTGCTCCTGGAACTCCTAAAATTCCAACAATTAATGATGTTATAAGATTTAGTCCAATATGTATACTCCAAAAATCAAGTATAAAATTAATTACCAAAATTAGTATTGCTCCGAAGAATTGAATTAAATATCAGTTTTAAAATAAATTTAAGAGGCAATATAAAAATTCTTCCAACTATAAATAAAAAACATATACATGTTAAAAATGTCAAAATTTGCATTCCCATTTTTATATCCTCCACTCATCTAATTCTAAGATAATTTTTCCTTATTTTTATATTATTTCATCTAATTCTAAAACAATTTTCCCTTATTTTTGTATTATCTCATCTAATTCTAAAACAATTTCTACTTATTTTTAAATTTTCACTCATCTAATCCTAATGTTAAATTTATCTTAAGATACCTGGTCATCTTGAAGATAAATTTCAGCTTTTAATGATTCCAGCCAATCCATTGATATTCCTTTTTGTTTAGCAGATTTTATCAAGCAATCTAATTTTGATTGATTTGCCTTTAATAAATATAAATAATAATCAATCATATCACTTTCTGCATAATCATAATTAGTGTTTAAGATTTTTAATTCATTTCTGACCTTTACAATTGTATAAATAAGCTCTTTTTTCTTTTCTTCTTCAGTCTTTTCTTTAATTTTCTTTTCTTTACTATACTCTTCGCGCATATTTATTAAATCAAAACTTAATTTGATTTTCTCCTCTCTATAATATTTTTTGTTATACTTATTCTATTCCATTAATGGAAAATTATTCATTTAAAAATTTATAACTCGTCATTTTGTATTTCACCAATTTTATGTCACGAATCGGAGTTATAGATAAATTAACTAAAAATATTTTCTTAGTCTCAATTTTATTGACTTTTTTAAGAAAACCACTTGTTTTTTTTACAATTTTGTAAGATAATATATATATGTTAGAATTTATAAATAAGGGGAATAAAAAATGAAATTGATAGACAAATTTTTAAAAAAACTAAATACAAACAGAAATACATTTGCCACATTTATACTAACTTTATTAACAGTATATATATGTGTAGATAGAATTGTAGAGATGTTAATTATGATTTTCTCTGGTGTATCTGTAAGCTATTGGGGACCAATAAAATATACTTTAGCCTTAGCCTGTCCTACATTTGCTTTTTTATTTTCAGGTTCATCATCGTTTGCCTCATCAAGTAATAAAAAAGTAACTCTTTTTTATACATACATGATAGGACTTTATATAGTAGCTTTATCAATGTTTACGCAGTGGCTTAATATGTCTGGTTGGTTATTATTTATGTTAGTACCAAACTACTCTGGTATAGTTTCACAATTTCAGGACTTGATAAAGCCTGCGTTTATAGCAATATCGATTTATTTACCGCTTGTAACAGTATTTCCTTTTATAAAATGGATAATTTTAGATGTAAACGAAACAAATGACATGATTGAATCTATTTGGGATTATAAAGGAATTAATTTATCAGATACAATAAAAAAACACAATCAATATGAATGTAATATGACTTTATTTAAAGATAAAGAATCTGGAAAAACAATTACTTTTTATGAGGGAAAAAGATTCCAACCATTACTTGTATGTGGTGGCTCAGGAAGTGGAAAAACAGCTCTTATATTTGAACCATTTATTGCAAAAGATTTAGAGAAAAAATTATTCTTTTCTGAACTTTCTAAAGAAATGGGTTACACCGCATTAAAAACTGGTCTTGCAACTTTAGATTGTCCATATGATAATGATTATTTAAACGGAAATTTTTCACTTTCATTATTAAAACCAGCATCAGGAAGAGAAGATTTATATAAATCATACATGAAAAAAATGTTACTTTCTTCTTATCCGTTCTACTATAAAAATTTAGGTTTAACATATTTAGCACCAGATATAGAAACCATTTCTCATGTAGAAAAAATATGTAAAAATATGAAGTTACAATACAATTTAATTGATCCTTCAAATCCAGATTCAATTGGAATGAATCCGTTTGTTTATGATGATACTTCTAAAATTGCAGAAACAATCTGTTCAGTTTTACTTGAATCATATGTAACAAATCAAGTTTCAGAAAGAGACTCAGGAATTAGTCAAGCAGTATTTTCTAACTTTTTAGCAATTGAAAATTTAATTATATTGTTAAAAGAAGTATATCCTAGAATGAATCAAGGTGCTTTACCAAATTTAGAAGATATGCTAAAACTTCTTGTAAATTTTGAATTAATAGAAAGAATGTGTCAAATTATTGAAAAAGATTCTGATTTATCTTTAAAATACTCTGCAATGCTAGAATATTTTAAACGTAACTTCTATTCTAACAGTTCAGAACTTGAAAATACTAAAAAGTCTCTTGCATATTTAACAGGAAAACTTGATACTTTACTTAGATTACCTGGAATAAAAAATACATTATGTAATAGATATGATAATATCAATTGTGACAAACTTCTTTCTGAGGGGCAAATTACATTAATATGTAGTCGTAGAGGTGCTTTAGGGCCTTCAAGTCATAAAGCTTTTGGACTATTCTTCTTAATATCTTTACAAAATTCTATATTAAGAAGACCTGGAAGTGAATTTAGTAGAATGCCACACTTCTTATACATTGATGAATTCCCTGAATTTATGCATAAATCTTCTGACGTAATGTTCACAATGTATAGAAAATACAGAGTTGCTTGTACTATTTCGATTCAAAGTATTACTCAATTAGGTACTCCTAAAA
>JAFTFU010000181.1 GCA_017458285.1 Clostridia bacterium
AAAGGAGGGCTGATAGAATTGCCAGATAATATTGTTTATAGATTAGAACTCACAGACGAAGAATATGAATTTATAGAAAATTTAAGAAAAGAACTATATGATAAACTTTCTAAAATGAGTGAAAGCGGACTTAGAGAATATTTTGGAAACTTATGTATAGAACAAAATTTGAACTTTGAAAAAGAAATAAAAGGTACTGTTTATAAGGTAAATACCTATTTTAACAAAGATTCGGAATATACAGTATTACAAGATCTTTTTAGGATTTTGGGAAAATGATTATTTTGTATTGGATTTTAGTTTGAAATATGGTATATTATAAACACTACTAAAAAAGTAACTATAATTTTATATCGTATTTCAAGCTGGGAAAAGAGTAAATAATGAAACAGCTAGAAAGCGATAAAATAACTGCTTTATACTGTCGTTTATCAAGAGATGATGAACTTGCAGGAGAAAGCAATAGTATAACAAATCAAAAATCAATTTTAAGTAAATATGCAAAAAATAATAATTTTCAAAACATTAAGTTCTTTGTAGATGACGGATATTCTGGAACAACTTTTACAAGACCTGCTTTTATGGAAATGATGGAACTTGCTGAACAAGGCAAAATCGGAACTATTATTGTAAAAGACCATTCAAGACTTGGTAGAAATAGACTTGTTGTAGGACAACTTCTTGAAGAAGATTTTGTAAGATTAAATATTAGGTATATTGCTATAATGGACAACATTGATAGTAGCAAAGGCTTAAATGACTTCTTGCCTATTCAAGACTGGTTTAATGAAATGCACGCCAAAAATACAAGTCAAAAAGTTAGAGCAGTTCTTAAAAATAAAGGAGAATCAGGTATTTCACTTGCTAACAATGTACCTTATGGCTATAAAAAAGATGAAAATGATAAAACTAAATGGCTAGTAGATGAAACATCTGCAGAAGTTGTAAAAGAAATATTTAATTTATTTATTCAAGGACACGGAACTTTTGAAATTGCTAGAATTTTAAGAGAAAAAAATATTAACTCCATCTGAATATAACGCAAATATTAGTACAAACTCAAATGCTAATACTCAAGAATATCAATATAAATGGTGTGGAACAACTGTAGCAGGTATTTTAGATAGACAAGAATATATTGGAGATACAGTAAATTTTAAATGCACTACTCGTTCTTATAAAGATAAAACTAGAGTAAATCTTCCAAAAGAAGATAGAAAAATATTTAAAAATACACACGAAGCAATCATTGATGAATATACTTGGAATATTGCTAAACAATTAAGAAATAACAGAAAAAAACGTGCTAAATCAGGTAAGAAAAGCATTTTCTCTGGATTATTATTTTGCAATGATTGTGGTAAAAAAATTTATTTTCAATCACCTGTTGTAGATTTAAGAAACAAAGACCATTATAGATGTTCTAGTTATAAACACGATACTTCTGCTTGTAGTTCTCATTATATTTCAGATGATGTATTGCAAAGTATTGTTTTAGAGAATATTCAAAGAGTTATTTCTTATATGAAAGATTACGAAGATTTATTTATTCAAGAACAACTTGCCAAATCTACACAAGATGAGTTAAAACAAATTTCTAAAAACAAGAAAGAACTCGAAAAGGCAAAAAACAGAGTAATTGAAATTGATAACTTATTTATGCATATTTACGAAGATAATGTATCTGGAAAGATTTCAGATGATAGATTCAGAAACCTATCTTTTAATTATGATAAAGAACAACAAGAATTAAAAATAAGAATTGAACAATTGTCAAAAGATATTGAAAATACTGAAAAGAAAGATACTGATATTACACAATTTATATCTAATGTTAAAAAATATACTGAAATAACTGAACTTTCGCCAGAAATACTAAATGAATTAATAGAAAAAATAATAATTCATCAACAAGAAAAAATAAATGGTAAAAAAGTTCAAGAAATAGATATATATTATAGAGGTGTTGGTATAATATCTTTTCCAGTAAGTACCCAAGATATTGAAATAACAATTAAAAAGATATTAAATAGAAAAACAGCATAATAATTGAAATGACTTATTTTAAGGGGAGAATGATTTTAGTGTACTTAACTAAAGCATTCTCCCCTATGAGTTTTGACATACTATCAAAACTCGGGGGCTCTGCGAGGCATCGAATTAGCTATCTTTTCATCAAAAATGAATGATTTTCTTAATCGAAAATCAAGTGTAAAATTTCATTTTACAAGTCGTTTTTATGAAAAAATATCTAAATAAAATTTGCAAAAAGCACGGCAAATTTTATTTAGATATTTGCTAATTCTTAGCATATTCGAAGAAGCTTTTTTAAGATAAACCTACGAAGTATTTTCATAGAAAGGAGCAATTTACTATGCAAGAACTGGCATATTCTATTCACTTAGGTAGTGATAAAAACAGATCTAAAGTAGCAAAGAAAGTAGCAAAAAATAATAGTTCTAGCACTACTTCTTTTAGTAATAATGCAATACAAAATTCTCAGCAATTATCAAAAGTTAATAAGCATGATTTAAGAGATTATGACCATAAAACAGATGAGATTGAAATAGTTTATGGTTCTAATAACTTGTATAAAGATGTGCAAAAATTGTATTTGAAAGAGTTTCAAGAAGCACAAATTGAGTATGATAATAAGCAAACGAGAGCAGATAGAAAAATAGGAGATTACTTTATTCATATTTCAAATGATAGCAAGCATGATTTGGCTTGTGAACTTATTATTGAACTCGGAGATATGGACTTTTGGAACGAGAAAACAATGGAATATAAAAAGCAAATGACAGAAGTTTATAAAGATCAAATTTATAAGTTAATGGAAATTCTTCCTGCATTTAAGGTGGCAAATGCAGTAGTACATTATGATGAAACTTCTCCACATATGCACCTAGTTGGAGTACCTGTTAAAGATGGTTATAAGAATGGAATGAAGAAACAAGTTGCAAAATCACAAATATTTACAAAGACATCATTAAAAGAAATACAAGATAAAATGAGAGTGCATTGTATTGAGAAATTTAATGAGGTTTATGAACAAAATGCAAAATTAAAAACAAAGCAAAAGGAAGAAATCAAGACATTAATGTTGATGATATGGGTGGATATAGAGAACTTAAAAGAGAGCAAGAGAAAAATACCAAAAAATTAAAAGAAGCTAATAGTAAAAGTGATAACTTAGATGCAAAAACACAAGAAATAAAAGATATTCTTAATAACCTAAAATCACCATTACTTGATAAAAATAATAAGCTTATTTCAAACGAGAATATTGATAAATTCTTAAATTATACGGAAGAGGTAAAAGATACTACTAAAAGTATAAAAGGTGTTAATGACTTAAATATTACTATTGATAAAGTTGAGAAAAATTATAAGAATTTAGAAGATGAAAGAGATAGACTTTATTATAGTAATACCGAAAAGGATAAAAAGATTGCTGAATTAAAGGAAACAATAGAAGCTAAAGATGAAAAGATTAGTAAATTAGAAACAGCTTTAAATAAAGTTAAAACTGAATTGAGTAAGTTTAAAAACTTTTGGAGAAGGTTAATTAAAAGATTTCAAATCAAGGTATTTGATGAGGATTTTGAAAAAGTCACAGAAGATAAGAGAATTTATACAATAGTTGCTGATGACTTAATAAACAGTGGTATCTTTGATAATAATGATGCAGATATAGTTCATAATCCGAGAAGAAAAGTGTTAACCAATGAAGAACTAGCTGAAATACAATCTAAAAAAGGAAAGAAAAAGAATGATTATAATTTAGACTAAAGGAGGGATTGAAACAATGTCAAGTAAAGATAATATCTACTTTAGTAGAGAAGAATACAATAAATTAATGCAGATTATCAACGATAATAAAAACAGTAAAAATAAAGAAATTAAACAAAGAGCAGAACAATTAAGTGAGAAATTTGAAAAATATGTTTATTTACATGAAAAACAAACTGAAGAAAAATTAGAAGAAGGAATTAATATAGAGCATATTCAAATGAACTCAAATGGCTTGTTCAAGAGTGTTTGTATCTAGTAAGAAAAAAAACTAAAACAGATTATTACGAAGAATTAAAAATAAAAGAAAACAAAGGAGATAAATAGTTATGAATAATGAATTACCAAAAACAAAAATAGATGAAAGAACAGGAATTGAATATCATTTAGAAGGAGATTATTACATTCCAAATCTTGTAATGCCAGAACAAGAAAAGATTACATTAAACAAATATGGCAGAATGAGATTGAATTACCTAAAAGAAAATAAAAAAACAGAATATTCAATAATGCTAATGGATGGAACTTTAAATAAACATCTAAAAGAGATTCAAGAAACTGCAACAAAAAGAGTAGAACAAATAATAAAACAACTAAAAGCAAAAAGCAATTTAATAGAAGATATGAAAAAT
>JAFTFU010000182.1 GCA_017458285.1 Clostridia bacterium
GTAAAAGAAAATCAAAAATTAAGAAAAAAATCAGACGAAATGCTTAATACAGCATACCAAAACTTCATGCTTGCAAAAGCAATTATGGGAGAAGCAAACATACAAGAAGCACTTATAATCCCTAAAAAATCAGTAGGATTAAGCATTGGCGAAACTAGCATAATGAGTGTAAAAATTCCAGAATTTAAATTTGAAGAAGACAATCAAAATGAAAATAAAATATTATATGGTTTTGCAAATACAACATCAGAGCTAGATGACGCAGTAGAAGATTTTTCAAAAGTTTCAAATATATTACTTAAACTTGCACAAAATGAAAAATCAATAGAACTTATATCAGAAGAAATTGAAAAAACAAGACGCAGAGTAAATGCAATTGAAAATGTAACAATACCAAATTACATAGACACCATAAAATACATACAACTTAAACTATCAGAAGATGAAAGAGCAACAACTTCAAGACTAATGAAAGTAAAAGATATGATTATAAATAAAAAATAAAAAATATAAATTCATAAGTATAATAGAACTACTTTTGTTTACTCTAATAAAATAGATGTAAAAAAAGTGGTTTTATTATATTTTTATTATTAGCAAATTAAATATATAAATAAAATAATTATCAGTATTTTTTGTCTATTTTTGTAGTGAAAAAAAGCTTGACTTTTTGACACTGATAATATATAGTAATGGAGAACAAACAAATGAAAGGAGGAAGCACGAGAAAAAAATCTCGGCTAAGAAATACATGGAAAATCAAGAAGAAGAAAAAATAATAAAACAAAAGATAGATGAATTAGTAGAAAGAGCAAAAAAAGCATCTAAAGAATATTTAAAATTAGATCAAGAAACAGTAAACAACATAATAAAAGCAATGTCAATGGCGGGGTTAGAACACCACATGGAGCTTGCTAAAATGGCAGTAGAAGAAACAGGAAGAGGAGTATATGAAGACAAAATAATAAAAAACATGTTTGCAACAGAATATGTATATCATAGCATAAAATACGAAAAATCAGTAGGAGTAATAAACGAAAATGAAGAAGACGACTACGTAGAAATCGCAGAACCAATAGGAATCATCGCAGGGGTAACACCAGTTACAAACCCAACATCAACAACAATGTTTAAATCTATAATATCTGCAAAAACAAGAAACGTAATAATATTTGGATTCCATCCATCAGCACAAAAATCATCAGTTGCAGCAGCTACAATCGTAAGAGATGCAGCAATAAAAGCTGGAGCTCCTGAAGACTGTATATTATGGATAGAAGAGCCATCAATAATAGCAACAAGACTACTTATGAATCATCCTGATGTAGACTTAATATTAGCAACAGGAGGTACAGGAATGGTAAAATCTGCATATTCATGCGGAAAACCAGCATTAGGTGTAGGTCCGGGAAATGTACCATGTTATATAGACAAAACAGCAAAATTAAAAACATCAGTAAATGATGTAGTATTATCAAAATCATTTGACAATGGAATGATATGTGCATCTGAACAAGCAGTATTAGTAGACGAAGAAATTTATAAAGAATTTGAACAATTAATGAGAGAAGCAGGATGCTACTTTGTAAATGAAGAAGAAAAAGAAAAATTAAAATACTCTATGTTCGAGCAAGAAGGATTTAAATTAAAATCACATGTACCAGGACAAAGTGCATATAAAATCGCCAAAGATGCAGGATTTGATGTTCCAGAAAACACAAAAGTTTTAGTAGTATATGAAGAAGGAATTGGAGAAGAATATCCATTTTCTAAAGAAAAATTAAGCCCTGTTTTAACATATTACATTGTAAAAAATAAAGAAGAAGGATTTGATAAAGCAGAAAGACTACTACAATTTGGAGGACTTGGACACTCAGCAGCAATACATTCAGAAGACAAAGAAACAATACTTGAATTTTCGAAAAAAATGAAAGCAGGAAGAATCATCATAAATTCTCCATCAACACATGGAGCAATTGGAGATATATATAATACAAATATGCCTTCATTAACACTTGGATGTGGATCATTTGGAAGAAACTCAACAACAGCAAATGTATCAAGTGTAAACTTATTAAATATAAAAAGAGTAGCGAAAAGGAGAGTAAATATGCAATGGTTTAAAGTTCCAGAAAAAATATATTTTGAAGCAGGATCAATTGCCTACTTAGAAAAAATGCCAGATATAGAAAGAGCATTTATCGTAACTGACGAATCAATGGTAAAATTAGGATATATAGACAAAATATTATATCATTTAAGAAAAAGAGAAAAATATGTACATTCAAAAATATTCTCTAAAGTAGAGCCAGATCCTTCATTTGACACAATAAGAAAAGGAGTTGAAGAAATAGAAAGCTTCAATCCAGACGTAATAATTGCGGTAGGTGGAGGAAGCCCAATAGACGCAGCAAAAGGAATGTGGTTATTTTATGAACATCCTGATGCTGATCCAGAAGGATTAAAACTTAAATTTATGGATATACGTAAACGTACGTATAAATTCCCAAAATTAGGACAAAAAGCAAAAATGGTTGCAATACCAACAACATCAGGAACAGGTTCAGAAGTAACATCATTTGCAGTAATTACAGATAAAACAAACAATAAAAAATATCCTTTAGCAGATTATGAGTTAACACCAGATGTTGCAATAATAGACCCAGACTTAGTAATGAGCTTACCAAAGAGCATTACAGCAGATACAGGAATGGACGTATTAACACATGCTTTAGAAGCATATGTTTCAAACATGGCATCAGATTATACAGATGGTTTAGCAGAAAAAGCGGTAGAGCTTGTATTAAAATACTTAAAACAAGCATATGAACATGGAGATGATAAAATCGCAAGAGAAAAAATGCATAATGCAAGTACAATTGCAGGAATGGCATTTACAAATGCATTCTTAGGATTAAACCACTCAATAGCCCATAAAATTGGAGCAGAGTTCCATTTACCACATGGAAGAATAAATGCAATTTTATTACCTTATGTTATAAAATACAATGCAAGCAAACCAACAAAATTTGTTTCATTCCCTAAATATGAATTCTTTATTGCAGACCAAAAGTATGCAGAAATGGCAAAATGTATGGGATTAAAGGTAGATACTGTAGAAGAAGGAGTAAATTCATTAATAAAAACTATTCAAGAATTAAATAGAAGTGTAAATATACCTTCAAGCTTCAAAGAAACAGGAATTGATGAAAGTGAATTTATGGAAAAAATAGATATGCTAGCAGATAGAGCGTTTGAAGATCAATGTACAACAGCAAACCCAAGACTTCCATTAGTATCTGAAATAAAACAAATTTTAATAGATAGTTACTATGGAAATGAAGTTTTATAAAAATATATGATTTAAAAAATTAACCTAATTATCGCCACAAAAAGGCAGTAATTAGGTTAAAAAAATAAACAATTTTAAAAAACACTTGCAAAATTTAAAAATATAGTCTACAATAATACAGAAAAATGGAGGATAAAATAAAATGGCAGATAAACTAATAATAGTAGAGTCACCAGCAAAAGCAAACACAATTAAGAAATTTTTAGGTGGAAGCACAAAAGTAGTTGCATCAATGGGGCATATAAGGGATCTACCTAAATCAAAATTAGGAGTAGATATAGAACATAACTTTGAACCTGAATATATAAACATAAGAGGTAAAGGAGATTTAATAAAAAGCTTAAAAAAAGAAGCAAAAGCAGCAAAAAAAGTATATCTTGCAACTGACCCTGACCGTGAAGGAGAAGCAATTGCGTGGCATTTAGCTCATATATTAGAAATACAAGATACATCAAAATCAAGAATAACATTTAACGAAATAACAAAAACTGCAGTACAAAAAGCCATAAGAGAACCAAGAGACATAGACATAAATCTAGTTGATGCGCAACAAGCAAGAAGAGTATTAGATAGAATTGTAGGATATAAAATAAGTCCATTATTATGGAAAAAAGTAAGAAAAGGCTTATCCGCAGGAAGAGTACAATCATTAGCAGTAAAATTAATTGTTGATAGAGAACAAGAAATTGAAGACTTTATTCCAGAAGAATATTGGAACATATATGCAAGCTTAAAAGATGAAAAAAGCAAAAAAACATTTGAAGCAAAATACTATGGAAAAAATGGAAAAAAACAAGACATCCATTCAAAAGAAGAAGTTGAAAAAATCTTAAAAGACATAGAAAATGCAAAATACATTGTAAATGAAGTAAAAAAAGGAGAAAGAAAAAGAACACCAGCGCCACCATTTACAACAAGTACAATGCAACAAGAAGCTTCAAGAAAAATATCATTTACATTAAAAAAGACAATGTCAGTTGCACAAGGATTATATGAAGGGGTTAATATTCCAGGAAGAGGAACAATCGGATTAATAACTTACATGAGAACTGATTCTACAAGAATATCAGAAGAAGCAAGAAATGCCGCAAAAGAACATATAATTAGCACATATGGTGAAAAATATTATGAAAACAGATATTACAAAACAAATAAAGAAGCACAAGATGCCCACGAAGCAATAAGACCAACATATGCAGACTTAGAACCAGATTCAATAAAAGACCATTTAACAAAAGACCAATATAAATTATATAAACTAATATACAATAGATTTATTGCAAGTCAGATGAGTGCTGCAGTTTTTGATACAATATCAGCAACAATAGATGCAAATAAATATACATTTAAAGCAAATGGGCAAAACCTAAAATTCAAAGGATTTATGACATTATATGTTGAAGGAACAGACACAAAAGAAGAAGAAGAGGAAGGAATGTTACCTGAACTAACTCAAAACCAAGAAGTAATAAAACAAAAAAATAACCCAAAACAAAGCTTCACAGAGCCACCACCAAGATACACAGAGGCAAGTTTAGTAAAAGCATTAGAAGAAAAAGGAATAGGAAGACCAAGTACATACTCTCCAACAATTACAACTATTTTAGAAAGAAGATATATAGAAAAAGAGCAAAAACAATTAGTACCTACCGAATTAGGAAAAGTTGTAAATAAATTATTAGTTGAAAATTTTACAGACATAATGGATGTAGAATTTACAGCAAACATTGAAAATCAATTTGATGAAATTGCAGTTGGAAAAGAAGAATGGAAAAATATAATTAAAGAATTTTATGAACCTTTTTCAAAAACACTTGAAAAAGTAGAAAAAGAGCTAGAACATGTAGAATTAGAAGAAGAAGTATCTGATGTACCATGTGAACTATGTGGCAGAATGATGGTATATAAATATGGAAGATACGGAAAATTTTTAGCATGCCCAGGGTATCCAGAATGCAAAAATGCAAAACCTATAATTCAAACAATTGAAGAACCTTGCCCAAAATGTGGAGGAAAAATACAAGTAAAAAAGACGAAGACAAGAAGAACTTTTTATATATGTGAAAACAATCCAGAAAAATGTGATTACATTTCATGGAACAAACCCAAAAAAGAAGAAAAAA
>JAFTFU010000183.1 GCA_017458285.1 Clostridia bacterium
ATTTTTTTAATTTTAATTATATTTTTAATTTTTATAAATACCGTTTGTTATGCATCTACAAGCGAGCCACAAATATATGCAAAATCCGCAATTTTAATTGATAGTAATACAGGGAAAGTTTTGTATTCTAAAAACGCTAATGAGAAAAAATATCCTGCAAGCACAACAAAAATATTAACATCAATACTTGCCATCGAAAAATTAGATTTAAATCAAACACTCACTGCAAGTGAATCTGCAATTTCTTCAATTCCTTCTGGATATTCAAATGCAGGAATAAAGGCAGGAGAAAATTTAACTGTATATGAATTGTTAGAGGCTTATCTGGTTCATTCTGCAAATGAAGTTGGATACATTTTATCTGAAAACATTTCTAATACGACTGAAGACTTTGCAGATTTAATGAACGCAAAAGCAAAAGAAATTGGTTGCCAAAATACACATTTTACAAATCCAAGTGGATTACATGATGAAAATCATTATACAACCGCTTACGATTTAGCCTTGATTGCAAGATATTGTATGAAAAACGAAACTTTTAGAAAAATAGTTTCATTGCCAACATGTACAATTGCAGCAACAAATAAAAGTGGTGAAAGGCATTATTCAAACACAAATGAAATTCTGCTAAAAAATAGCAAGTATTATAATGAAAATGTTATAGGAATAAAAACAGGATATACCAAAGAAGCTGGCAATTGCCTAATTTCAGCATATTCAAGTGATAACATGGAATTAATTTCGGTTGTATTAGACTCGCCAGAAACTACAAAAGAGAAGACTAGTGGTAGATTTAGCGATACTTTAAGTATATTTAAATTTGCAGTCGAAAACTATAAATTTCAAACTATAGCTAATCAAAATTCTATATTAACTTCTATGATAATAAAAGATGCAACAGATGATACTAAAAATTTAGATTTGTTATTGGAAAATAGTATTGAAGCACTTACATCCACTTCAGTTGATATTAATAATTTAGAATACGAAATAAATTTAGACGAAAATATTCATGCTCCAATTTCTAAAAATCAAGTTTTAGGAACAGTTACATATACTATTGATGGAATAAAGTATACTGAAAATTTAATTGCTAGCCATGATGTTAATTTATCTGAATTTTGGAATAATGTTTTTAAAATTACCTGTACTGTTTTAATTTTAATAATTGTTTCTTTTTTGATTTTTACTAGAAATAAAAAATAATTTTGATGTAATTTAAAAAAATTTTTCTATTTAGATTTTAGGTTTGTAATGTATGATAAACATTACAAACCTTTTTATATACATGATTAAACTTTTAATTTTTACGTAAATATTCATTACTTTAGATAATTTCTAAACTTTAATTATAATCTTTTCCTATAATTATTGTTATATCTGCATTACCTTTGGATGTGGTGCTTGATGTTGATGTACTTGTTGAAGAAATATTTATATTTAGTAGTTCTTTTATTTGATCTACACTGCTTTGTTCAAGCTTATTGTTATTAATTATTACAGTGTTTTTGGTTTCTTTTGTTTCACTTGTTTTTGAAATTTTATACCCTTTATTTTTTAGCGCGGTTTGCATTTTTGTAAGCTTACTTTTTTCTCCACTTGCATTTATTATTTCTACTGTGATATTTTGATTGCTAGTATTACTGCTTTGTTGAGTTTGAGACTTATTTTGAGTATTTGTTTGCGAACTTGTTTGAGTTTCGCTTTGTTTATCTTCTTGTTCTTCTTGAGAAAAATCATCATCTTTATTTTTTTCAAACATCTCTTCAATTAATTCTGAAGTTTGTTTCTTGTTGTATTTATAGAACCATAAATTATTTATTTTTTCTGGTGCACCAGGTAGTGTTCCTGTTTCAATATTTTCAGTATTAAAGTTTACTATATATGGAATATAGTCTTTTACAACTTCTGATGGAATATTTGTCTTAACATATTTATATGCAACATCAACTATTTCTCCAATTTTTGTTATGTTTTTTAGTTTTATTGTTTGTTTTGCAACTTGCATAATAAATTCTCTTTGTGTTCTCATTCTTCCTATATCGTTATCTCCATATTCCATTGGGTATGAAGTACCATTATTGTTATGTCTAAAACGTACTAAATTTTCGGCTTTTTCTCCATCTAATAATTGTTCTCCTGCTTTTAAATGTATATGTAAATCTTGGCTGCTATCGTCATAGTCCATATCTATTGGCACATCAAACGTTACTCCACCTATTACATCTACTAGTTTTATTAATGCTTCTGTTTCTACAACTACATAATATTTTAAATTTAAATTTGTTATTTCATTTACAGTTTTTAAAATTTTGTCAGGGTCGTTTTGATATACTGCATTTATTTTGTTGTAAGATGTAGCATTTTTTTCACTTTTCCCTACGAAAGTATCTCTTGGAATTGAAAGCAGATTTGCTGTTTGTGTTTTGGGGTCATATGAAGCAACTATGATTGTATCTGTTAGTACTGCTGATGTATCTGTACTTACTCCTAAAACTAATACTCTAAATTCATCTAAGTTTTTTAATGTTTCTTCATCATGCCCCATAACTGTTGCAAGCATCCCTGATAAGCCCCAACCATTTTTCATGGTACTGTACGCCAAAAAACCTCCTATGGCTAGTCCAATAATTAATATTATTACTAATAGTACTTTTAATACTATAAATCTTTTCTTCGGTTTATTCTCTTTTATTTCCTCTTCGTTCATTTGTGTTTTTTCTTTTTTCACTTTTTTCACTTTGTTCACTCCTAATTTGTTCTAATAATCAAGCACTAGTATATCAAATATTTTCTTAAATATCAACCACTTTACAATAATTTCACATTATGTTCATAAAAAAAGTTACTACTCTATATACTACATAAAAAGTCCGTGTAACCGATACTTATCATAAAAATTCTTTGGTGGTACCGGAACAGGGGCGTATC
Organism: Clostridia bacterium; assembly: GCA_017458285.1. GTDB lineage: Bacteria > Bacillota > Clostridia > TANB77 > CAG-508 > CAG-269. The sequence goes on from JAFTFU010000183.1 coordinate 2,932, forward strand.
AAAGAATTTTTATGATAAATATCGCTTACATGGACTAACTCTTTTAATACTGAGTAGTAACAGAAAATATTCCATTGGTTTTACATTTCCAATGGAATATTTTTTAATTTGTATGCTTCACATTATTTTCTATTTTTTCTTTTTAATACTACAATTCCAACTATGCTTACTAATAGTATAGCTGTTACAATTCTTAAAGTTGCTTTTTGGTCATTTGAATCTAATCCTGTTACTACTGATAAAATTATGCTTGATTTTGCATTGTTGTCATTATTATCTATATCTTCATAACCTGCTGGATTGCTTGTTAAAGTTAAGTTTGCACTACCGTTCATTTCTCCGAAATTGCTTTCTTGTTTTTCCCATCTAATTGTTAATTCAATTTCTTTGCTTTCTCCGGCTTTTAAAACTACATCTTTTAAGTCTGTTGTTGTTAATCTACCTTGAACGTTTTCCCATTTAATTTGATTATCTTCTTGATAGAATTTAAATCCAACTGGAATTACTTCTGTTAACATTCCAACTTGACCTTCAATTTCGCCTACATTGGAAACTTTTATCTTGTAAGTTACTTTTATATCTGTATCTGCAATCTTATCTTTGTTAACTTCTAATCTAATAGTTTTATCTTGGTTTGATTCTGATGCTGCACTTTGTTTTTTACCATTCATTGTTACGCTGTCAATCCATTGTTCAACTTTTAAATTAAATATTTGTTTTGTGTAGAAGTATTTAACTGTTATTTTGTTATCTGTCATTTTTCCACTTGTGTTTGTTGTGCTTTCTGTGAAATTATAGTATGGAATTTCTTTTTGTTCTGTTTTGTAGTTATCTCCTACATGACCATTTATTTGTACTTTATCTTGTAATTGTTTATTTGTATCTTTGTCTATATATTGTACTTCAACTTCTGCTTTTTTGCTATAATAGTATTTAACTGTTATTTTGTCTTCTGTCATTTTTCCTGAAGCATTTGTTGGTTTTTCTATTAAATCATAGTTTGCAAATTGTTTTTCTTCTGTTTTATAAGTGTCTCCTACACTTCCTGCAATTTCTGTGCTGTATAATACTTTTCCAGTTAATTTGTCAATGTATTCTACTTTTACACTTGCTTTTTTGATGTAATAGTATGTTACATTTTGTTCTTCAGCTGTCATTTTTCCTTTTGCATTTGTTGGTAGTTTGCTGTTTCCTTTTTCATCTTTTTCTACTAAGGTATATCCTTCAAATTCTTTTGCTTTTATGTCATAACTATCGTCAACATATCCAGTATGTTTTTCTGATGCTAATTCTTTTCCACTTAGTATATCTACGTGTTTTTCATTAACTCCTTTTGATAGTTGTTTATAGTAGTATACAACTTTAGTATTTCCGTCAAATGAACCGTCACTGTTTACTGTAACTTCCATTTTTCCTTTTGCATTTTCAGGTTCTGCAATTAGTTCATAACCTTCAAATTCTTTTGCTTGTGTTTCGTAATTTTTGTTTTCTTCTCCGTTTATTATTACATCTTCTGCTAATTTTTTATTATCTAATTTATTAATGTATTGTACTGTAACTTTAGCTTGTTTTATATAATAATATTTTACTTCTTTTACAGTTTTGTCCATTGTTCCTTGTGCATTTGTAGGTAACTTGCTATTTCCTTGTTCGTCTTTTTCTACTAGTTTATATCCTGTAAATGTTTTAGAATCAATGCTATATCTGTCTCCTTCATTTCCTTCGTGAATTTTGCTATCTATTACTTCGTTTGTAATTATATCAATATGTTTTTCTACAACTCCCTCAGAAATGTGTTTGTAATAATATTTTACTACTGGATTTTCTTTTGCCATTGTTATAGTTTCTAGTTCAGGACTTTCTACTAAAACATATCCTGTTTTATCTATTGCTGCTGTATTTATTGTGTCTCCAACTTTTCCGTTTTTTGTTTCTTCTTCTATAACTTCTCCACTTATTTTATCTATATGTTGAATTTTTAAAGTCGTGTTTTGTGCATAATAATATGTTACTGTTATAGTGTCTTTTTTCATTTGTCCGCTTAAGTCGTTTTCATTTACTACTTTTACGAATGTGTAGTTTGGAATTGTAACAGCATTTACATCTTGCTCTACATTATATTCTTTTCCTACATATCCTGTTATTTCAGCTTGATTTGATAATACTTTGTTTGTGTCCAATTCTAAGTATTTTACTACTACTTTTGTATTTTTAGCATATGTGTAAGTAATTGTTTGTGGCTCTGCTGTATATGTTCCTGTTGTTTGTGTTGGTGATTCAATTAATGTGTATCCTTCATATTGTTTATTGAATTTTGTAATGTCGAATGTTTCTCCAACAACACCTTCCTCTGTTATTGTTTCAAAGTTTTTATTTTCTGTTTGATTTACATATTTTACTGTAACTGTTCCTGGTTGTTTTGTCATTGTGTTTGTAACTGTTAAGCCACTTATTGTTGTGTCATAATATTTTAAATCATCTGTATTTATAGTTTCTTGAGCTACTGCAAAGTCTATTAAGTCTGCTGTAGTATAATATTCTACTCCAGAATTTTCATCATATTTTGGTACGTTTCTAAATGTATATGTCCATTTATTTGCATTTCCAGTTTCTTTATTTGCTTCTGTTAGTGTTGCTTCTCCAGCTTTTTGTGTTCCGTTTTTTAATTCAACTTTTACACTTTCTGGTCTCTTGCTTGCACTGTTGTCATCATCTTCCCAAATTACTGTTACTGTTACATCTTGTTTATTTTCTTCATAAAAATATGTAACTGTTTGTGGTTCTAATGTGTATAGCAATGTTGGGTTTGATAGAGTTGAGCTTTTTAATACATACCCTTCAATTTTTTTAGCTTGTGGTGTGTATGATGAATCAACTTTTCCTGTTGCTATTGTTTCATCTGCAACTGGTGTTGTTGTATTTTCTTTTAAGTATTTTACTATTATGTTTGATTTTTTAATTGTTAATCCAGCATTTACATTATTTTCTGTGATCACTGTGTTTTGTATGCTATCTAATTTTTGAATTAAGTCTGTTTGTTTTGTATCTTTATTGAATTTGCTATTTATTGAAGAATTAGTTCCTACTTCTTTTGTTGTAAGCTCTAATTTATCTTCAAAATCAACTTTTACTTTATATTTTCCTTTTGATAAATTTGTAAATGTATATTCTCCGTTTGCATTTGTTGTAGCTGTTGTAACTTGAGCTCCTGTTTCATCTAACAATGTTACTGTAATTCCACTTACTCCATTTTCTCCATCTGTTATTTTACCGTCATCATTACTATCTAACCATACTTTTCCATTTATTGCTCTTGAAACAACTTGAGCTGTTGAATTTGTTGTTTGCATTTTATCGGCTTCAGTTTTGTTTACGTATTTATCTCCTGCCTTATTTCCATCTGTTTGTAATTCAATTTCTACTTTTAATACCGAATTTTGTTTTACACTTCCTTTTATTGCAAACGCTGTTGCTTGTTCGTTTAGTGTAGCTCCTATTGTCTTTTCGCTCCATATTGAGCTTGTTCCTATGCTAGTATCTTCTGATGTCAAAGATTTAGCTTCATCTGAATTTGTTACATATAATGTTAAATTATCATTTGATGTTGTATCTGTTTGTGATACTTTTATACTTTTTAATGTATATGTTCCATTAAATGATGTTCCTAAACTATCTCCATTATATGGTAAGATGTTTAATAATTGGAAATTATCTACATCTTCATCTTTATTAGTATATGTTACTGTATATTTTACAATTCCATTTTGTTCAATTATTGGTTCTTCAACCTCTTCATATAATCTTTTACTTGCAAGATTTATTACTGTTATTGCTTGACTTGTTGCTGTTCTATATTTCATAGAAAGTCTTCCTACTGCATCTTCATCAGGTTCAATTACTGCTGATGTTGTATATTGGGTATTGTTTGGTGTATCTTCATCTATTTTTGCTTTAAACGTTATCGGTGTAATATTTTCTCCAACTGTGCAATTATTTATTGTCCATGTTATTGTAGTTGTTCCATCTTCATTTACTTCAACTGAATCTGGCTCTATACTGCTTTGTCCTGGTAAATATTCTAGTCCTCCATCTATTGTTTCTTTTACAACAACTGCTACACCTGAAATTCCTGTCATGCCACTTTCACTCTTTAGTTCTGGTGTTATTTGATAAGTAACCACATTTTCATTGTTGTCTAAGTTATAATTCGTCTTTGTATTTTCTCCAACTTTATCTACAATATCTATAGATATTCTTGCATCAGTTCCAACAATTAATACTGAATTTCCATATGTTACTACTTGTCCAGGATGTGTTCCAACTACTTTTTCTCCATTTTCATCATATTCTGTTTTAATATAATTTTTATTATGCATTGTAAAACATGATGTTGGATAAGTTTCTTCTGGATCTTTTACTTCTAAATTTTCAGATATTTTTGAATATATTGTTCTATCTAATGTTTCTGTCCAATAATCAGAATCTTCTACAATAGCGTATGTTTGTCCAAGTTTTGCTGTATTCTTAACCATTACATTCATCCAAATTACTGGATAAGTAGATGTTAATTTTTCCTCTGAGTTTGTTCCTTGTGATTCAATATAAAGTCCAACACATAGTTTATCTTCTGGAATTGAATCTAAAGAATCATACACATCTAAATCTTCAATATTTGCATTTATCATTTCAGTTGTATCCGTCCATGTTGTTCCATCTTTTTTAGTTACATACCAACCTTTAAAATTTAAACTATCAACTTTAAAGCTTGTATATTTATCTCCGTCTAATTCAAATGCTTCTCCATCGAATTTTATTAATCTATCTAATGTTCTTACATATGTTTTATCTGTTGCATTTGATTGTGTCACGGTACTTCTTATAGTTAATTTTTCTCCAATTTGTTTTGTAAGCAATCCATATCTTGTTCCTAATGGATCTCCTGATGTATAATTCAAATCAACTCCTTGACTATATGTTGCCTTAGGTACTGCTGAATATTCCTGTGAACTTGAATCATCAGTTGTTACCTCTTGTTTTGTTGTTTCAACTCCTGAAATAGAAGTTGCACTTAAATTTTCATCTTTTACAGTTAATCTATATGTTTTTGTATCATCTGTATTCGTATCATTTTGTGGTACAAATATTTGGAAATATCCTGCATTAAAGCATCCTATGTTTGCTGTATATGTTTTTCCTTTTGAATAAGATTTAGTTGGAAAGATTCCATCAAATTCATATCCACTTACTGTAACATGAATTATATTTCCATCTTGTGTCATTGATATATTTCCAGAATTATAAATACTTCCGCTTCTATCTTCTGTGGCTACTGCATATGGCATAAGTGCTGGATTAAATCCAGAATTATTCGCAAAGAACATTTTTCTACCAGCAATTACTCCATCATTTGTTTCTTTGTATTGATTTCCTATTGCGATTTTGTAGTTCCATAATTGTGGTGTTACTTGATTCGTTATGTCATTATAAGTATTTCCTGTTGATTTTACTGAAAAAGCTGTATTTATATCAAATGTTATATTTCCATTTGGATATTCAATTCCTTTTAATCCTTTATCAGTATCAGCATTATATAATTGTAATACTATTCCATAACCATATAAACTTCCGTCTACATCTCCACTACCAAAATTTACTGTTGTACTATAATTTGTAAAGCTTGTATTTGGAACCAACGCAATATTATATGAAGGCTTTGCACTTACTACTACTGGTGTATTTGCTGTGATTTTTACTGCTTCATAATCAGATTTTGTTTCATCTGTTTCATTTCCTTCCATCCATAATCTAAATGTTGGTTGTATTTGAGTTTTATTTTTAGCGCCATCTACTTGTAATACTGCTACTAATTTTTGTGATTGTGGCATTAATTCATTTTCATTAAATTGATATGATGCTGTAAATGTTAATCCATCATCACTAACTACTCCAGTTCCAATTGACCAACTCATAGCATCGCTATCCCAATGCATTTGTCCTTTATTACTTTCTGGTAATGTTGCTTCTAAATAGATCTTTCCACCTCTAAAAGCATCTGTTGTTTGTGCATCAGCACTTCCATGTTCTGTTCTGTTTATTCCAATTATAGCATTTAAAGTCCATGTTACTTGGTCAAAACTTCTTACTATGTTGTCCTCAGCAGAAGTATCATTTCCATCTCCTTCTTCGCTATCAAACGGTGCTGTTCCAGTAGTTGTTTGTTTCTCTATTATTTCTGCTGATGTCACTATCGCAGAATCTGGCGTTAATATCGGAATACTTGGATCCGCTGTTTCACCCGCTGCTGAATTTTGGTTTTTTGCTCCTATTTCCATATTTTTCCTTACGGTTTCTGTACCTTTAAGGGCAAATACGAGAGCCACAATTATAATAAGGCTTATAATCCACATTGGATTAAGTAGTTTACTTTTTTTGCCTTTATTATACGCATGTTTACCATTTTTTCTACTCATTTTTACCTCTCCTTTTATAAAAAAATATATACACTCAAATAGGAGGCTGCTGAAAAAGTAGCACAAAAAAATAGTGAATTGGAAAATAATTTTTCTAATTTGCTATTTTTTATGTTGTACAATAAAAAAAATCAAAATATGTGGATATTTCTATCCATTATTTTGCAATTTTGCTTCTTTTA
>JAFTFU010000184.1 GCA_017458285.1 Clostridia bacterium
ATATTTTGCATATTATTAAAACTAAATATTACCGCAATTATTAAAACTGGAATTGCTTCAAAAATAAATTCTTTAAATGCATTTTTTTCTTCTTCATTTTTTATTATTCTTTGAACTAATACATAGTTAATAATCATTAATATTAATATCGCTCCAATTCCCTCTATTGTAACTATTGTATTTGCATATCTAATTACTAATAAATATAATGCAACAAATCCAACATATGAAATTAGAGATAATATTGCAGAAGCTTTGTATTTTATTGCAAAAACAACAAATGCTATTAAAACTATTGCAGAAATTACAGTGCTAAAAATAAATAATTGATTGTTTGTTATTGTTCCATATATATACTCATTTTCTTCTAATTCGTAATCTACTGGCAAAATACCTTCTGATATTATTGTTGCTATTGATGTTGCACTCTTTGTGTTATTTTCTATTGTTTCTGTATCTGTTGATGTTTGTCCTAATGTTAATTGTAATTTTCCATTTGTTATTGCTTCGTCATAACTTTGTGTTAATATTTCATTTCCGTCTATTTGCATTTTTGTTTGTTTTTGTGTATTTTTAGTTGTTTCTTCTGCAGTTTCACTGTTTTCTTGTTCTGATGCTTCAGTTGTTTCTGATTCAGATGCAGTTTCTTCTGTTGTTTCATTTTGTGTTTTTTCTTGTTCTACGGTTTTATAATCTTCAGTAATTTTTGCTAATTTTTCTTTTCCTTCTTTGTCAAACTCTATGCTTAATACTACAGTTGTTCCTGAAGATGTTAACTCATCTGCAGAAACTTTTGTATTTTTTACATCACTGTTATTTAATAAAACTTCTGATGTGTCATTATCTATAATTTCAAATTTTCCTCTAGCATAAATGTTACTTGCTATATAATCTGTATTTTCATCTTCTGGAATTTGAATTACTATATTTTCTTTACTTGCTTTTACTATGTATGATGTTGCTCCTAATTTTTTTAATCTTTTTTCTATTATTTCTTTTGCTTGATTTACTTGATTCTCAGTTAATTCTTTTTTTGTTTGCTCAGTTTCTGAAGCTACTGTATTTTCAGTGTTTTCTGTTGATTCACCATTTTCCGCATTTTCTGATATTGTATTATTTTCTGTATCAGTACTACTTTCTTCTGTTTCAATTGTTTCTAAATCTGGAATTATTATAATTTGTCTGTATCCAGATAAATTCATTCCTAAATTATAGTCTTTTGTTATATCTTCCATTCTATTTTGTTTTTTTACATATATCCCTGCAAATGATACTAAACTTACTAGTATTATTGTTAAAATTATTGTAATTTTCTTTATACTCTTCATTTATTTTTCTTCCTTTCATTATAATAATTTGGTGTCATTTATAATTAATTCAAACCATACTCTTAAATACTTAGCTGCATATTTGCTCATCATGGTTCTTTCCATGAATATTTGAAAATAATCTAATACTGGACACAATTTATTGTCTATCTTTAAATTCAAAGTTACTTTCATATCTTTTTCATTTACTATTAATTCAGCATCTGTTACTGCATAGTTTACTCTATCATGTATATCAAATGAAGCGAGATTTTTGTTTCTAACTCTACTTCTATGCACATCTGATTTGTCTGCTAAAATTAATGCTGCTGATATTTCACTTACGGCATTTCCTGTTTCTTCATCATGATTTCCTATTGCTATCATGATTTCTTCTAATTCATCTGATGGCATTCCCATTTCCTTTAATATGTTGTACGCCAATATTGCTCCACTATGCGCATGGTCTTTTCTATTTACGGAATTTCCTATATCATGTAAGTAGCCAGCAATTTTTCCAAGTTCTACGATTCTTTCTGGATATCCTAATTTTTCTAAAATTTCTCCGCACCTTTGTGATACTATCGTTATGTGCCTATGAGAATGTTCAGTGTATCCAATTGCATCTAATTGTCTTTCTGTTGTTCTTATTAGGGCTTGTACTTCCTCATTTTTCTTTACGTCTTCTAACGTTATCATCTTTTGCCTCCTTTTCTCCTTGAGATTGTACCCTATTTTTATAAAAATATCAACTGTTTTTAATCATTTTTTATTTTTTTGTAACACTTCTTTTGGTTTCTCATATTATATATTAATAACGAGAGGGGGGAAAACGATATGCCAGAAAATAGAGGATGCGGATGTGGTTTCGGATTTGGTGACGACTGCACATGGATAATTATACTTATACTTTTAATATTCTGCTGTTGCGGTGGTAACTCAAGAGGATGTTGCTAATTTTTGATTAGTTAAACCTTCATTTTTGAAATGTGCATTTATGCACATTTCTTTTTTATTTTTTATTTTTTATAGAATTTACACATAAATCCTTAGTCTTTCATACTCTATACTAATTATTATTAAAAATATTATATCTTTTAAAATGTTTAGAGTTCAAAAAATATTGAAAAAATTTATAAGGAGGAAGTATGAGAAAATCAAAAACTTTAAATACTAACCTTGATTACTGCATTGCCCTTGGAGGTAATCCCAATGTAGGAAAATCAACTATCTTCAATAATTTAACAGGCATGCATCAACATACAGGAAATTGGGCTGGAAAAACAGTTGCAAATGCAAGTGGTAATTGTACATATCACAATAAAAATTTTCTATTTGTAGATATTCCAGGTACATATTCTCTAATGTCAAATTCTAAGGAAGAAGAAATTGCAAGAAATTTTCTATGCTTTTCTAATCCTGATGTTACAGTAATAGTTGTTGATGCAACATGCTTAGAACGACAATTAAATTTAGTTTTTCAAACTATGGAAATAACACAAAATATAGTAGTTTGTGTTAATTTACTAGATGAAGCAAAGAAAAAAGGAATTTCTATTGATTTAAATTTATTATCCAAAAGATTAGGAGTTCCAGTTGTTGGAACTATTGCAAAAGATAAAAAAACTTTAAACAAGTTACTGTCTACTGTTTATAAATTGTGTAAAGGAGAAATTTCTTCGAAACCAAAAATTGTTACATATAATTCAATCATAGAAGATTGTTTAAAAAAATTATTAACTAAAATCTCCAAATATTCATCTATTCCTAAATGTTTACATAGATGGGTTTGTTTAAAATTATTAGATAACTCTCCCGAAATTTTAGAAGCTATCAAGAACAATTTTAATATTTCTTTTCAAGACTTAGAAAAAGAACGAATTGATTGTTTAGAAATTTTAGAAAAAGAAAATATAAATTTTAAAGATTTTACAACTTCAAAAATTGTAACTACTGCTGAAATAATTTGTAGTGAAGTATATTCATATAAAAATACTTCTTCTAATTCCATTGATAGAAAAATAGATAAAATTTTAACTTCTAAAAAATTTGGAATTCCCATTATGCTTTTCTTTTTAGCTATAATTTTTTGGATTACTATTATTGGTGCAAACTATCCTTCTACCCTATTGTCTAATTTTTTTGGAATAATACAAGAAAAATTACTTGTATTTGCTGATAATATTGGATCTCCTAAATGGCTTTCAAACATGCTTATTCTTGGAATTTATCAAACCATAACATGGATAGTTGCCGTTATGCTACCTCCAATGGCAATATTTTTCCCACTATTTACTTTTTTAGAAGATTTAGGATATCTACCCCGTATTGCTTTTAATTTGGATAATTATTTCAAAAAAGCGTGTACTTCTGGTAAACAGATGATTACAATGTGCATGGGATTTGGCTGCAATGCTTGTGGCGTAACTGGATGTAGAATTATTACATCTCCGCGCGAAAGATTGATTGCAATTTTGACAAATAGTTTTGTTCCTTGTAATGGTCGTTACCCATTATTAATAGCAATTGCAACGATTTTTATAGCTAGGCATTTTTCTGGAATTGCTTCATCCTTTTTAGCTACAATTTCAGTTATTTTAGTAATTATACTTGGAATTTTTATGTCATTATTAATTTCACGTATATTATCTAAAACGTTATTAAAAGGTGTTCCTTCTTCGTTTGTTTTGGAACTTCCGCCTTACAGAAAACCTCAATTTGCAAAAATTTTTGTACGTTCAATTTTTGATAGAACTTTATTTGTTTTAGGTAGAGCTTTGGTTGTTGCGGCTCCTGCTGGACTTGTAATTTGGCTTTTAGCAAATTTATCTTTTAATGGTGCATCTTTACTTAATATTATTGCAAACTTTTTTGACCCTTTTGCAAAACTTATGGGCTTAGATGGTTATATACTTACTGCTTTCGTTTTAGGAATTCCTGCAAATGAAATTGTTCTTCCTATTATGCTTATGTGCTATATGGGAGCAAATTCTTTAAGCGATATTTCGGATACCTTTTCTATAGGTTCTATTTTGCTCAATAATGGATGGTCTTTTATTACAGCTCTTAATGTTATGATTTTTACAGTTTTACATTTTCCATGTACTACTACTTTGCTTACTATAAAAAAAGAGACTAATAGTTGGAAATGGACTTTTCTTGCTTTTGCTCTTCCTACGGTTTGTGGAATTTTGCTTTGTATTTCTACTAATTTTGTGTATAATATTTTTGTTTAAAAATGAAATTTTAAACTGAGATAAAATGTTAATTAAAAAAATAACATTTTATCTTAGTCTATATTGTTATTTTTTATATTCTTGAGCACTAAATTTTTTACTTTATAATTTATCAAATTTTATTTTTTATATGATTTAATTTATCTTAAAAATTATTTTCTTTAAAATTTATCCTAAAATCTCTTGCATATTTTTAATATTTGTGCTAATATATAAATTGCAGTTACAAATAGGGGTATAGTGTTAATGGTAGCACATCGGTCTCCAAAACCGCCTGTGAGGGTTCGAATCCTTCTACCCCTGCCATACTAAAAAACCTTGATTTCAATAGATTTCAAGGTTTTTTCATTTAATCGTGCTTTTGGTTCGTTTTTTCCGTCTTTTTCAGTGAAAGGTGTGTCAAAAATTCGACGTATAAGATTCGTTTTTAAGGCTTTTTTATTTATCTTATTTCATTCCAAATTCTATTATACTTTTGCGTTGCAGAAGCATCATATAAAAAAGCTTCGCAACGAGAAAGTTCTTGCTCGCTTGGAAACATTATTTTATTATTTCCAAATTCAGACCATGCTCCTTTTATTGGTGAGGTATAACCTGTTGAAGTCATATTTCTTACTGCAATATTTGAACCACACATAAAATCAATAAATTTTTCTGCTGCTTCTTTGTGCTTTGTATTTTTTACTATAACAAAACCATCAACAAACTTATTTGAACCTTCTTCAGGAATTACATATGCAAGATTTGGATTTTGGTCAATCGCAAATTTTGCTTCTCCCGCATATACAAGAGCTAAAGCTCCTTCATCTGCTATCATAGAATCTCTTGCCTCTTCTTCTGCATAACCTCTTAGAAGATTATATTGTGTAATTAATGCTTGTTTTGCTTCGTTTAGTTCATTTTCATCGTTTGAATTCATACTATATCCTAAACGTTTAAGTGAAACTCCTATAACATCTCTCATTGAATCCCACATCCAAATTTGTCCTTTATATTTGCTGTCCCAAAGTATATTCCATGAAGTAACTGGTTCTGTTACAATGGTTTTATTATATAAAATTCCAAGTGTTCCAGTCATATATGGAACAACATAATCATTATTTTTATCATACTCTGGATATAAATATTCCTCAGCAACATTTGCAAGATTTGGTATATTTGATTTATTTATTTTTTCTAATTTATTTTCTTTAATCAACCTATCAATCATATAATCTGAAGGCACTAAAACATCATATGAATTAGGATTATTTACAAAATCTGAATACATATCTTCATTGCTTTCAAATTCTTTGTAGATAATTTTTATTTTGTACTTTTTTTCAAAGTCTTTAATTGTAGACATATCCATATATTCAGCAGCATTATAGACTCTTAATTCTTCTACATAATCAATTTTTTCTTCTACTTTTGTAGTATTTGTCTTTGTGTTAGTACTACCCACGGTATTATTATTGTTACTATTTATATTTTTTGAGTATAATAAAAAACTTAAGCCTAAAACTAAAATCAATAATATAACTATTAACAATATTAAAAACTTACTATTCTTCATAATGTTCATCCCCTTTTTTTAGTTCTATAATTTGTATTTCATTTTCTGGAAAAGTTTTTTTATTTTGACTATCTACTTCTCTTATTGTATTAAAAGCTTCATTAAATGCTTCTTGTAAAGATTCTAAAGCACTATCATTTGAAGCAACATTGTAAATCTCCGCACCATATTTTTTTAAAGTGGCTCCAGTGCTATTTATAATGTTTCCAGCACCATTTTCCAATGTATTTATTTTTTTTAATACAAGTTTTTGATTATATAATGATTTTGCAACCATTACAGCTGTATTTAATGCTACAATTGTAACATTTTTTACTCTGTCAATATTTCTAATAATTTCTTTATTATTACGCCTTATAATTTCTAATGCAAGCATACTTTGTTCTTTTACAAGTATCATCTGTTTGATATCATTTAACTTTTCTTCAAGAGGAGCAAGTATATTTTTCTTATAGAATTTTGCTCTATTTTCTTGCTCTTCTTTTATATTTTCTATTATGCTATTTACCTCATCTTTAAATAGATTACCGTTTTCATATTCTTTATTTAGTTTCTCTATGATATCACTCAATTTATTAATCTCAATTTCTAATGTTACATTATCATTTGTTAAAATATTTTTTTCCTTATTCAAAATTTCTACAATTGCACCTATAGATGTTTCTTCTTGCTTAATTTTATTGAAATATCTTCTTGTTGCACTAAAAATAAAATTACCGCATTTTTGAAAAATCTACATTTGAAGGGTCTAGGCTTCGTATTTTTTTCTCTAAATTATTTATATTGATTTCTATATTACTTCCGTATATCTATAACATTTGCAATCTGTCCCATTGTATTGCTTAGCATTTTACTTTTATTTTCTACTTCTTTTATTGTTTGTACAGCAAAGGTTTCAACCTTTTTTTCAATTTCTCTATCTGATTTATCAAAGCTAAAATCGTTGTTTTGCATTTTTATGCACATTCCTTTCTTAGCACACATATTGTTGGATAAAAATATTGAACTTTTCTTATCTTACATTTGTGCATTAAATAAACTCTCTAATTTATAAATTACATTATCAGAGTCGGCATCCATAGTTGAAGCCTCGTTTATATCAGATACCGCTTTTAATACTTCTATATCAGCATTATAACCAATAGTGTATATCGGAATTCTAAGTCCTTTAGATATTTCTTCTATATCTTCAAATTCATATCCTCTATTGTTTTCACCGTCAGTTAAAACAAACATCATAAGCCTTGTGTTTGGATTTTTTTGCTGTTGTTCTATTAGCATATGTTCAGCAACTATAATTGCATCAAACATAGCTGTTCCGCCACTTGCTCTCATTGACTTAACTGAATTTAAAAAATATGATTTTTGTGTATTGTCAAATTTAGCTATTGGAAGTGCAATATTTACATTATCAGAAAAGGTTACTAAACCAACATTTGTGTTTTCATCAACAAATGTTGATGCTCTGTTTAAACTGGCTTTAAGTTTTAGCAATGGAGATCCTTCCATACTTCCTGAAATATCTGCAACAAAGACTGCTGTTAAATCACTTGATCCATTTTTTTCTTTTTTCCAAATAGTTTGTGCATCAACAATATCATTTGCTTTAAAATTATAGCCTGAATATTTATAGTCTGTTAAAGCATTAAACCCGTTATTTGTAGCCATTGTTTGTGAATTAGAATTTTTGCAATATTCTATAAACTTTTGTAATGTTTCATTTTTAATATTTGATAATTCTCCAATTACGTACGCAGGATTGTCTTGTACTATTCCAAAAGGAATAAAATCATAGTTATTTCTAAGTTCTGGTGTAGTATAATATTTTTGATAGTTTGATACGAATCCGTCTATAGTACCATTTTGTACGGAATCTTGTAATTGTGTAATATCATAAGATACATATGGTATTTTGTCTTGATAACTCTTAAGTTTATTTATTGCAGATTCACTTAATGGTGAAGTACTATCAAATACATTTAATAACATTAATAGATAATTAAGTCCATCTTCATTTGAAAGTGGATTTGTATATCCTATAATACACTCTCCATTTAAAACACTGTTTATTACAGTAGTTGCATCATCATTTTTATATTTTGAGTTTATATTTTGTTTAACTTTTTTTGAAATAATAATTCCAGAAACATTATTTACTATACTATTTGATGCCACAGTATATTTCTTTTCTTTAGCATCAAGCATTAGTCCATAAATACTGCTTGATGGAATATATATATCAGGTGTGTATTTATCAGATGTAATGAAATCTGCTGCTACATTGCTAGGAATTGCTCTGATTCCAACAGAAACTTTCATATCGTTTACAGTTATATTACTTTTATTAAAATTTTCTGCAACCGCTCTAAGCCAAGAATTTTCATCCTCGTTTGCTTTTTCTGTTGAAGAATATATAGTAATAAAATTCTCCGTTGTTGGGTTTACAACAAATGGATATTCTGAAATGTCTGGTAAAATTGTTACTTGCTCATCAGATGTTATAGCATTGCTTCTAGAAATTGTATAATTTCTTACATTTATATTTTTATACAATGCATCTAACTTTTTTATAGAGTTTTCCATATTTACTGTAGAGCTTGTCTTTCCTACATTTTTAGTAAGGCTAATTACTAAATAAATTACACTAAAAACTAAAATTGCAATTATGATAAATAAAAATTTATTATTTTTTTTCATGAAATTTTCCCCCTTTAATTTATTTGTAAAATTTTGCATTTTTTATAAGTTCGTCCATTTCAACAATTGCTGGAAAGTTTTTTATATCTCCATCTTCGATACTATTATATCTGGAAATTTCAAATAACATTTTATCTAATTTTAATAAAATGTCTTCATTTGTGGCTGTTGCATTTTTTACAAAATTTAAATATTCATTATATATGCTCATTTTTTCTTCTGATACTTCATTTTCTGGAAATCCTCTTTTTTGAAGGTCTTCATATTCTTCGACGTCAAATGCTGCAATTTTATTTAGGATGCTTCTCATATTAAGATATATAATATTTTCAACATCATTTAGAACACTTTCAAATTTTTGATAAGTAAGTTCTTGCTCTGAAAATTTTTGTAATAATATTTCTGTTATTGTGTTTCGCTTTCTTTTAAAACGTTTTAATTGTTCTAAGTTTTTTAGTATATCTTCGTCAAACACATCACCGTTTTGAATTGCTTCTTCAAAAACCCCTACACAATCATCAAGAGAATTGATTTTTCTAGCTATTAGTGTATAAGTATCATTTGGTGTTAAAAGTTTTTTATTAAAATAAGTAAATGAACCTATACTTGCAATAATAGTAAACCATGCTACACTCATTGAAAAAGCGCTTCCTGCCAGCAATGAAAGTCCGAAAAAAGCCTTAGAAAAAACAGCTATATTGGCTATTATAATAGATAGATTGACTATAATAAGTTTCAAAATTTTTTTCGGCATCATCATTTGTTCTCTCACATTCCTTTCTTAATGTACGAATTTAATTGAAAATATTATATACTAATATTTTTAAAATAGCAATAAAAAAATTTTTTTCAAAGCCGAGTTGATTTCAAAAGTATGAATTACGTTATGAATAAAAAATACAATGTATAATAAATTTACTCTTCATTATTTAAGCTCATATAATAACTATTATATAACTTTGCATAATATCCACCTTTTTCTAGCAGTTCCTTATGATTTCCTTGTTCAATTATACTTCCATTATCTAAAACAATAATTTTATCAACATTTACTATTGTAGCTAATCTGTGGGCTATAAATATAGAAGTCTTTTCTGTTAATAATCTATCAACAGATTTTTGAATTAAACCTTCTGTTATTGTATCTATATTTGCGGTTGCTTCATCTAGTATAAATATAGCTGGATTCTTAGCAAAAATCCTTGCAAATGCTATTAATTGTTTTTGTCCTGCTGAGTATGAATTTCCACGTTCTTTTGCAATTTCATTTAATCCGTTTGGCATAGAATTTATAAAATCATTTGCAGAAGCTAGTTCTACTGCTTCTTTTACTTCTTCTTCTGAAATATCAGAATACAATTTCACATTATCTTTTATACTTCTTGCAAAAATAAATGGATCTTGCAAAATTGTTCCTATATTTGACCTAAGACTCTTTAAATTAATATCTTTAATATTTACTCCATCTAGCAAAATTTCACCTTTTTGAATCTCATAAAATCTACTTATAAGAGCAGTTATCGTTGTTTTACCTGAACCTGTTTTACCAACCAATGCTGCTGATTGACCTGGCTGTATTACAAAACTTACATCTTTTAAAATCCAATTATCTTTCTCATAAGCAAACCATACATTTTTAAATTCTATTTTTCCTTTTACTTCTTTTAGGCTAATTCCTGAATCAAAATCTTCAATATATTCTTTTTTTTCTAAGATATCATAAATTTTATCAATAGAACTAAATGCATCTGTTACAATTTCCATGTTCTCTATTATTCTATCAATTGGATTTATAATTTTTCTTAAATATGAAATAAACAAATAAATTATTCCAACTTCAAGATTAACTCCTAAAAAATGATATACACAAAAGACTACAACTGCTGAAATTGCTAAATTTTCAATCAAATCTATTGTTCCTGGCAAAATTCCAAATAAGTATCCTAAATTTTTACATGAGTCTATAGTATCTTGGCTTTTTTCTTCACATTCTTTTTGTTTTAATTTCTGCCTATTAAAAATCTTTATTAATTTTATTCCATATATAGATTCTGCTAAAAATGTGTTTAATCTTGTTCTTGATGCTTTCATTTTGCCATAAATTTTGTTCATGGCTTTAGTTATAATTAATGATACTATAATAAGTATGAAAATCATAAATATATTTATTATAGATAGTTTTACACTTATATAAGCCATTGTTCCAATTAAGCCGATAATTATAATTAAATCTTTTGGGAGAGTTGTTATAACTTCTGTAAATAAATTATAAATATCTTCTGTATCTGCCGTTAGTCTTACATATAATGTTCCTGATGGTGTTTTATCATGAAAACTCAAATTTGCTTTTTCCATAAAATCAAATAATTTTGAACGCAAATTATTCAAAACTTTTTCCCCTAAATTAAAAGAAATACATCTATTTATGTAGTCAATAATATTTCCTCCAAGTACAATTGCTATATAAATAATTGCTATAAAAGTTATACTAATATTGTTGTATACATATATTTTGGCTTCTAAAAAATTATCTATTACTTGCTGAATAATAATTGGTTTAACAAGTTCTGCCAAATCTATTATTACAGAAAGTATTGTAACTAGTATAATTATTTTCCAATAGGGCTTTATCATTTCTTTAAATCTTTTTAATGTTTTAGTTTTCAAATTTTTCACTCCTTTCGCATTTTTCCTTATTTTTTTACAAATTATGTATGTGGGTAAAAATTCACTTTTTTTAAACATACTGTATTAAATTAATATTTTACGCTAGTTCTTCTACTTTATGGGCTTGGCTCTCATAAAATTTATAATATGTTCCTTCTTCTTCTAATAATGTTTCATGAGTACCTTTTTCTATTATTTTTCCTTTTTCTAATACAATGATTTTGTCACAATCTTTAATATCAGAAATTCTATTAGAAATAATTATACAAGTTTTATTTTTAATTAATTTTCTTATGTTATTTAAAACATGCTGCTCTGTTCTATTATCTAAAGCTGAAAAGGTGTCGTCAAAAATTACAATATCGCTATTATTTAAAAATGCTCTTGAAAGCACAACTCTTTGCTTTTGTCCACCTGATAAATCTATTCCTTTTTCACCTATTATTGTATAAAGTCCATCTTTCATTTCTTTTATTTCATCATAAATCATTGCATTTTTTGTACTTTCTGCTATTTCTTCATCTTTATATTCATTTTTAAAAAGATTTATATTTTCTTTTAAAGATGTTGAAAATAAGAAATTGTCTTGTGTTATATAACAAATGCTTTCACGTAGTAATTCAGTCGGAATATCATTTATATCTTTTTCGCCTATCGTAATTTTTCCTCTTTGAACATTGTAAAGTTTTAATAGTAAATTCATAAGAGTGGTTTTCCCACTACCTATAACACCTATAATTCCAAGAGTTTCTCCTTCTTTTATTTCTATTGAAATGTCACTTAAAACTTCATCTAATGAATCTGGATAATGGAATGTTAAATCATTGAATTTAATGTTTCCTCTAATTCTCTCATTTTTTGGCTTTTCAAGTGTAATTTTTTCTTCTGGCATGTTAAATATTTTATCTAGTCTATCCATAGATATTTTTAACTCATCAAATCTTGAAACAACCCATGGAATAAATTGCATAGGTAACTCTAATAAAGCAAGATATCCCATAAAACTTACTATGTCTCCTACTGTCATCTCCCCTGATACAACTAATTTTGATCCCCATAATATTGCAATTGCATATGAAATTCCTATTCCAATATTTATCATTACATCTAATAGTCCTTCAAAATATGTTACTTTTAAATTGCTATTTTTTAGTTGTGTGTTTTTTTCTTCAAAGTTATTTTTTTCAATCTCTTCTCCTGAAAATGCCTTAACTGTTCTTATACTATCTGTGTTTTCTTGTACATATTCAGAAAATTGGGTGAATGCTTTTTGAGATTTTTTAAAGTTATTTTTAATCTGCTTTCTTATAAATATTAAAGTTATTATTGTTATAAATATTGGAATTGACGCACACAAAGCAAGTTTTATGTTACTACTTTTAGTCATTAATATTATTACAATAGTAATATTGGCTATAACTCTTATACCCGCAGAATAAAATTTTAAAACATATCTTGATACTTTCTTTATGTCTCTTACAAAATATGACATTATTTCTCCATTTTTGATTTGTTTTATGTCTTCTATTTTCATTTTCATTATTTTTTTATATAAGTTGTCAGTTAACATTTTTCTTACTTTACATTCTAATCCAAATTCTATTTTTTTGAATATTAATCTGACTAATATTACAACTACAGATGCTACTATTATATAAATTACATTTTTTATTATTTGATTTTTATTTGATTCAATATCATTAAGTAAATCTATTATTATTCCTAAATATTTTGCCGGACATGTGAGTAAATATCCAAAAAGTACTAAGTCTATTCCTTCTATTATTAATTTGATTTTGTTTTGTTTTAATATTTGTATTAATTGGCTTTTCAATGTTGTCCCTCCTTTTTTTTATTTTTGATTATTTTAATTTTATGTCAATACATTTTATTATTTTATCATGTTATTGTCAACTAAATTTAAAAATATTTATTTAAAAACATTGAACTTTTTGATTTTATGTGTTATTATATTTAACATACAATGCATATATTTTTATTTCATGCAAATTCAAAAAATTTTTTCGAGTATCTTTACTCAAAATTTATTTATTCGAGGTGTTTCAAATAAAAAAAATAATTTTAATAATAATGATTTTTACAGTTTTTATCTGCATTTTTTTCATTCCATTTATTAACCCAAATGTGAATTCAGAAAATGTTACTAAGGAATTTCTTCAGTTTAATGCATCAGATAAATTCATTTGGCCAATCCCTGGTTATACACGAGTTAGTTCTCCTTTTGGAAAGCGTACCGCACCAACTACTGGAGCTTCAACCTATCATAAAGGAGTTGATATTCCTGCACCTGAAAACACAAAGCTTTATGCTGTTTGTAGTGGACAAATTATTTTTGCTGGTTTTTTAGGTGGAGGTGGTTATACAATTACTTTAAGTATTGATAATTACAAATTTACGTATTGCCATGTTTCGCCTAATTTTATTGTAAAAACAGGTGATACTGTACAAAAAGGGGAATTGATTGGTTATGTTGGACCCAAATATGTTTACGGTGTTCCTGGAAATACATATTCAGATAAAGATGGACGTCCAACAAATGGGGCTACTACTGGATGCCACTTACATTTAGGTTTAAGAATTGATGACCAATATGTTAATGCTCTGGATTATTTTTAAGTTTCAATTTATATTTTTCATTAGTTTTTCTTTCTTTTTTTCAAAACACATGTTATAATTTATTTATATTTTTTGAAAGGATGATTTTTTTGAATACAAAATTAATTGCCAAAAATCCAACGGCTTATCATAATTATAATATTAAAGAAACTTTAGAAGCTGGAATTGTACTTTCTGGTACGGAAATAAAGTCTATTAGAAATGGAAAAATTAATTTAAAAGATAGCTATGCCGTAATAAAAGACGGAGAATGCTTTGTTTATGGTATGCATATTGGACCTTACGAACACGGAAATATTTTTAATAAAGACCCTTTAAGAACTAGAAAACTGCTTCTTAATAAACGCCAAATTTTTAAATTATTTGGTTTAATTAAGCAACAAGGCTATAGTCTTATTCCTATAAGTGTATATTTTAAAGGTAGCTTTGTTAAGCTTGAATTAGGCGTAGGTACAGGAAAGAAATTATATGATAAACGTCAAGATATTGCTAAAAAGGATGCAGAAATGAAAATTCGTCGTGCTATGCTTGATAAAAACAACTAACATATTTTTACGACTTTCTAATATATTTAATTGAGGAAAGTCGTATGAAAAAAATTCATGTTTTTATTTTTAATACATTGGTATTACTTTCAAGTTCAATAATTTTACAAATAATTGGACTATTTTTCAATGTTTATATTTCTAAAAAAATTGGTTCAGAAGCAGTAGGTGTATACTCACTTGTTTTATCTGTTTATTTATTTGCAATTACTATTGCTTCAGCTGGAATTAATATTGCAAGTACTAGGGTTGTTTCTGAAGAACTTGCTTTAAATAATTTTGAGGCTGCTAAAAAAGCAGGAAAAAACTGTGTTGTTTTAAGTTTGATTACTGGAACAATTGCCTGTTTTATTTTTCTTATTTTTGCAAATTTCATTGTGGTAAACTGTTTTCATAATAAAGTTAGCTCATCTGTAATATATTGTTTTTGCGTTGCTCTTCCATTTATCTCTATGTCAGCTGCAATTAATGGTTATTTTACTGCTGTTCGTAGAGTTTATAAAAATGCTATTGCAAAATTTTTTGAAGAGTTAGTTAAAATTGCCTCTACCGCATTTTTACTTAGTCTTTTTCTATCTCCCGGTATTAACTCTGTATGTTTTTCTTTAATTTTAGGAGATGTAATTTCTGAGGTTACATCTTTAATTCTTTTGTATATTTTATATGTAAAAGACCAGAAAAAACACCTTGAAACCAAAAATAGCCGTAGTTCTTCTTCAATGAAAAATATTTTACGTATTTCTCTTCCAGTTGCGTTTACTTCTTATATTCGCTCTGGTTTATCAACTTTAAAGCAGATGCTTATTCCATCTAGTCTTGAAAAAAGTGGAATTGGTTGTTCTCTCGCTCTTTCTAATTATGGCATTGTACATGGCATGGCTATGCCTATTATTATGTTTCCAAGTGTATTTATTAATAGTTTTGCAGGGCTTCTTATTCCTGAATTTTCAAGATATTATATTAAAAAAGATTATTTTAAGATAAAAAAAATGAGTAGATTTATTTTGTCTGTAACTGCTATCTTTTCAATTTCTGTAAACTTTATACTGTTTACTTTTGCCGATCTTTTAGCAGTTAAAATCTATTCAAATATTGATATTGCTAAATATATAAAACTTCTTTCTTTTTTGGTAGTTTTTATGTATTTAGATTTGGTTATTGATAGTATTTTAAAAGGTTTAGATGCTCAACTAAGCGTTGTTTTTATTAATATTGCAGATTGCGTTGTTACAATTTTATTTATTTTAATTTTTGTGCCAAAACTTGGATTTATAGGATATGTTTTTTCTATTTATATTA
>JAFTFU010000185.1 GCA_017458285.1 Clostridia bacterium
AATATTAGTAAAGATAAAATTTGCAAAGTAATAACCATAATCGATAAAATTGAAAAATTATCTGAACAAGAACTAATGAGAGAATTTAATGAAATAGGATTAAAAGAAAATCAAATAGAAAATCTTTTCAAATATTTAAAAATGGAATTTAACGAATTAAATAGTATCTTTAAAGATACGTTAAATTTAAATCTAAAAGAGGGATTAAATGAATTAAAAGAGTTAAATGAATATATTAGTGAGCTTAATTTAAGAGAATATGTGAGATTTTCCCCAACACTTGCAAGAGGGCAAGAATATTATACAGGAACAGTATTTGAAGTATATGTCACAGATGGAAGTTTAAAATCAAGTATTGGAGGTGGAGGCAGATATGATAATATAATAGGAGACTTTATAAAGGACGGGAAAAAATATCCTGCTGTTGGAATAAGTTTTGGTCTTGATGTAATATTCGAAATATTAAAAGAAAAGCAAATATATTTAAGTAATACAGAAGTTTGTATAATTCCAATGGGAAATAATAACTTATCTTTAAAGATAGCAGAAGAACTAAGAAAAAATAAAATAAATGTAGATATAGAAATGACTAGTTTAAAACTAAAAAGAGCATTGAGTATTATTAACGAAAAAAATATTCCTGTTGTTATAATTATTGGAGAAAATGAAATAAAAGAAAACAAAATAATTATAAAAGACATGAAAAATAATATTCAAATATGTGAAGATTTGAATACTTATTTAGAAACAATACAAGGAATACTTTCTATTGGAAAAAATAAATATAAAATTTTTTAATCTAGGAGGAGACAAACGGATACTTAAAAGGAAAATATTAGTAAAATATGCTTGATTATTTATAAAATACTGTGTATAATGTTACAAGAAGATGAGTAAAACAGAGTATGGCGTGTCGCTTTCTTGATGAAAGGAGGCGGTGCGCATGTTATTAGAACAAGTTTTTTTACTATTTATATACATACTTATTGGAGAACTTGCAATAGTAACTGTTGTCGCTATTGCCTTATTTGTGGCACTTGTTGTTACAGTAAGAAAAAATGACAGCAAAAAAATACATCTCTGTCTGGTCAATAGAGATGTATTTTAATTTTTTTTAAAACTCTAGCGACACGCCACATTTCTGTGGTCGCTCATCTTTCTAGAGATATTATACATCAATTAAAGTAAAAAAGTCAATACCAATTAAAAATAAAAAAGAAAAATGAAATTATTATTAATAATGAATCCACCATTTAACCCTGATAACGATATTCTAGGAAAAGAAAATGATTTATAAGACCACTAATTAATAAAAATAATTTACTTTATTAAAGATAAGAATGGAGAAATTATTATATGAAACTAGAAAATGAAATAACAGTAGAAATCTTAACAAACAAAGAAAATTTTATAAAAGCCATTTCAAATAATGGTTTTAAATTAGAAAAAGAATTTGATATAAACGATATTTATTTAGTAAAAAAAGAATTTGAAAATTGTCCAACATATAACAATCTTTTAAACAATTCTATTTTGATAAGAGAAATTACAGAAAAACCAAATGCAAAAAAATTGATAACGTATAAACAAAAGCATATAGATGACAAAGGTAATATTTTAAATCAAATAAATGCTGATGTCGAAATTAATAATATAGATGATGCATATAATATGCTTAAATTAATAGGGTATACAGATCTTATGAAAATTAGGGATCATATTAGTGTATATAAGAAAGATAATGGAGATGAGCTAGCTTTACAGTTTGTTAATGATAGAATTTATATAGAAATTGAAGAAAAATGTGAACATACTGGAAAAAGATATGAATCCTTAGAATATATGAAAAGTATTATTACGAATTTGAATTTACCAATAAAAAATGGAAATTATTATGCTAAAAAGGCTGAAGATATTTTAAGTGATAGAAAAGAAAAAATGGATTAAAACTACTCCATTTTTAATCAACCTAAAGCGAAATTTTGTAAAAATTATGTTGTTACAGTAAGAAAATGAGAGGAACGATGATCAATGGAAAGCTTAGAATTCATGAAAAAATTTAAACCAAATGAATTATGTATTAAAGAGTTTAAATATTGGATTGTCTGTGTTAGACAAAAGCAACCTACATTGGGAGATGTGGTTATCTTATTAAAAAGAGAAACTGAAAGTGTTAGTGGCATGTTACCAGAAGAAGGCGCAGAATTTCCAGAAGTAATAAAATGGTATGAAAAATTATGCCACGAAAAATTTGGTGCTATAAAATTTAACTATATAATAATGATGATGCACGACCCATTCGTTCATTATCATGCTTTTCCAAGATATGATAGAACAATTAATTTATTTGATATTGAATGGGATGATAAAAATACTTTAAGTAATTTCGCATCAACAGAAACATTGAAAGATGAGTTATTATTTAAGATTAGAGATTATATGAAAGAATACGAGGAGGTATAAATGGAAACTAAAGTAATAACAATTTGTGGAAGTATGAGATATTCAAAAGAAATGATGAAAATAGCCGAAGAACTAGAATTAAAAGAGGGATATGCAGTTATTCAATGTGTTTATAATATTGATGGACAGAGATACGAAGGTGTTGATGCTAGTATTTTAGATAAAATTCACAGAAAGAAAATTGATATAAGCGATGCTATATATGTTGTAAATATTGATGGATATATTGGAAATAGCACAAAGAATGAAATTGAGTATGCTAAAAATAATGGAAAAGAAGTAATATATCATGAGAAAGTAGATTGATTTTAATAAAAGCACACATATATTTTATGTTATTGAAGGAAACGAAATATTTAAAATAGATAGAAACATTTATGATGTAAAAAAAGGAGCTTATCATGACTGAAAGAATAAATAATAATGAAAACGAGGTATTAAAATATTTTGATAAAAAGT
>JAFTFU010000186.1 GCA_017458285.1 Clostridia bacterium
AAAAGTTTATATTATATATTAAAAAATGCCTTTGAAAAATTTCCACTAACAATACTAACAGTTATAATACTTACATTAATAAGTGTAGTAAATATAGACAACAACTTTATTCCAGATGAAATATTAGGCAAAATTTTTTATTTTGGAATAATTTTTGCAAGCAGTAATTTTTTAATTGAAACAAAATTTGAAGAGAATATAAAGAAAAGAAGAATTGCATATATAATTGCAGCAATAATTTCGCTTATATTTACATTACTTCTTGATATAGATACAATTATTTCAGGAACAGTAGACAAAAGTTTTAACCTAACTATTTTAAGATGGACGATTACGTACTGTGTCATAATAAATTTAGCAGCGATATATTTTAACTTTAAAAGAAGTGGCAAAACATTTGAGGAGTATGTAACCACAGTATTTGTAAATAACTTAAAAAATATGATTATATATGGGATTCTTGCCATTGGAGCGTTGATTGTTTCTGCGGTATTCATTTATTTAATATTAAATGGAAAAGGATATATGTTTATTTTAAGAGTTGAGACTTTGATATTTGGAATGTATTACATACCAACAATAATTTATGCCTTTTATGATATGGAAAAAGAACACTCAAAATTTTTCAAAATAGTTATAAAAAATATTCTTGATACACTTGTAATAATTGCATTTGCTATAATTTATATGTATATTATAAAAATAATTATATTAAGACAAATACCTTCAAATGAAATATTTAGAATTTTAATGGGACTATTTATATTAGGGTGTCCTATATGGACAATGGCACAATCATTTAATGAGAATAAACTTATAGACAAAATAAATAGCAAACTTCCATTATTATTTATACCGTTTATATTTTTGCAGATGTATTCAATAGGTGTAAGAATAATATCACATGGAGTTACAGAATTTAGATATCTAGCTGTAATGTTAATTATATTTGAAATAATTTACATATTCATGTATTTAAAAAAGAAGGAAAAAATAGAAAATATTTTATTAATTCTTTCTGCGCTTACTGCTATTTCACTAGTTATACCATTTATAAATATGTTTAATATTTCAGCTATTAGTCAATACAATTACTTGAAAATAGTAGAGAATAAATCCGAATACTCTGATGAAGAAAAACAAAAGATTAATGGAGCTTATTCATATTTTAAAACTTCTGTTTATGGAGATAAATATTTAAACAAAATTTCTTCTGAAAACATAGAAAAAATAAAAAATATGAAAAAAGAAGTTAAAATAAATGATAATTATATTTATGCAACTGCTGACATCAAAAGCTTAGATGTAGAAGGGTACAATAAGCTTTACGAAATAAGTTCAAATAGATATAGCAATAGTTATAGTACGTTTTCAGGGGTTAAAACAAATATAAAAGAAACGTTTAAAGATATTGAAATTGAACTGAATGATAATAAGAATATAAAAGTTAACTTATCATCTGAAATACAAAATTATTTTAATCATAAAGATAAATTTTCAGAGTACTTTAAGAATAACTATGAAATAAAGCTTGATAATGAAAGAAAATTAGTTTTAAAACATATATCAATTTATTTAGATGAAGATGAAAATGTTGAATCTTACAGTTTTACTGGATATTTGTTAGAAAAATAGATTGCAAAATGAAATGAAGCAAAATGTTTAAATTTAAAAATGCACATTTTGTACCAGAGAGCAGAAAAAGTGCGTTACTGAGACAAAATGTTAAAATTAAAAAAATATACATTTTGTACCAGAGAGCAGAAAAAGTGCGTTACTGAGACAAAATATTAAAATTAAAAAAATATACATTTTGTACCAGAGAGCAGAAAAAATGCGTTACTGAGACAAAATGTTAAAATTAAAAAATATACATTTTGTACCAGAGAGCAGAAGAAATGCGTTACTGAGACAAAATGTTAAAATTAAAAAATATATACATTATACTAGTAAAAAAATAAACTGAGACGAAATGCTAAAAATTTAAAATACCATTTTTCTCAGTTTATTTTTGTAAAAATTTAACGTTAGTCTTGTTTAAGCAGGATAATACCAATAAAAATATGAAACGAGAAGATAACAACATTTATTAGAAAAAAGTTGTTGCATTGGCAACGAGAATTTTGCAAAATAAAATGATTTTAAATTTTTTAGCAAAAAGACTTGACAACTGCTAAAAATAGTTGTATTATATTTCCAGTTAGCAAAACAAGTTAACGATTGCTAAAGAAAGGAGCTTGGAAAAATTGCTAGATTCAAGAAAAAAGCAAATATTGCAAGCAATAATAGAAGAATATATAAATAGTGCAGAACCAGTAAGTTCAAATTCAATATTAGAAAAATATCCAATACAATGCAGCAGTGCAACAGTACGAAATGAAATGGTCGAGCTTGAAAAAATGGGATATTTAGATAAGCCCCATACATCAAGCGGAAGAGTGCCTTCAGCAAAGGGATATAGATTCTATGTTGATGAACTATTGCAAGACGACAATATAAGCTTAGAAGAAATAAAATATATAAGTGAAAAATTAGAAACCAAAGTAAATGAAATTGAAGATTTAACACAAATAACAGCAAACACAATATCAGAAATAACGCATTACACAACAATATCAATAGGACCAAATGTTAAAGAACAATTAATTGAAGAAATAAAATTCATATTACTTGGAACAAGAATGTTAATGGCAGTAATTTTAACAGAAACAGGACTTGTAAAAGAAACAATAATCAAATTTGATGAAGACATAACAGAAAAACAAGTAGAAACATTAAATTACATGTTTAACAACAAATTAAAAGGAAAACCGTTAGAAGAAATTGGTGGAAAGCTTGAAGACTATTTATTTGAAGAAATGACATACAGTGTAAAAGTAATAAAACCAATAATAGAGCAAATAAAAAAAGTAATAATGGAAGAAAATCAAATTCACTTAGAGGGAACAAACAAATCATTTGAATTACCAGAATTCAATAGCTTAGAAATTGCCAAAAGTTTTGTAAATATATTAGATGAAAAAGAATTAATAACAGACATGTTAGATACAGGATTTGCACAGGACATAAACATATATATAGGCGAAGAAAACAAAAATGAAGAATTAAAAGACTTTAGCGTAGTAACATTCAAACACAGAATAGGCAACAAAGATTTGGGAACAATTGGAATAATAGGACCCAAAAGAATGGATTATTCGAAAGTAATTTCTGTAATGAAATACATAAGCAAAAAATTAAATGAAGAGTAGTAGAAAGAAGGTTGAGAAATGGAAGAAGAAAACAAAGTTGAAGAAGTAAAAGAAGTTAAAACTCCAGAAAGCGAAGTGCAAGAAGTTACAGAACTTCAAAAAAAGCAACAAGAAATAGATGAGCTTAATGACAGATACAAAAGAGTTATGGCAGAATTTGAAAATTACAAAAAAAGAGCACAAAAAGAAAGAGAAAGCATGTACAACATGATTCTATCAGATGTAGTATCAACAATTTTGCCAGTACTTGACAATTTAGAAAATGCTTCAAAAGCTGAAACTCAAGATGCAACATATAAGCAAGGTGTTGAAATGGTTTTAAAACAATTTAATGATGTTCTCAGTGCAAAAGGAGTTGAAACAATAAAAACAGTAGGAGAAACATTTGACCCAAGTGTACATGAAGCAGTAAGCAGCGTACAAGATGAAACAAAAGGACAACAAGAAATAGTTCAAGAATATAGAAAAGGCTACAAGATTGGTAGTAGAGTCATAAGACATTCTATGGTAGTTGTAGCAAACTAAGTTTAGATGTGCAAAGCGATAAACAAGTTATAGACAACCAAAAAGGCTTAGTTAAAGCAAAGTTGCAAACTTTGAAAAAGGATAATTAGAGGGAATACCTCAAAAAATAAAGAAAGGAAGTAAATAAAAATGGGAAAAATAATAGGAATTGACTTAGGAACAACAAATTCATGTGTATCAGTAATGGAAGGAGGAGAACCAGTTGTAATTGCAAATTCTGAAGGAAACAGAACAACACCTTCAATAGTTGCGTTCTCAAAAAATGGAGAAAGATTAGTTGGACAAATTGCAAAACGTCAAGCAGTTACAAATCCAGACAATACAGTAATATCAATAAAAAGAAAAATGGGAACAAGTGAAAAAGTAAAAATCGAAGATGACACATTCACACCACAAGAAATATCAGCAATGATATTACAAAAATTAAAAGCAGATGCAGAAAGCTATTTAGGACAAAAAGTTACACAAGCAGTTATCACAGTACCAGCATACTTTAACGATAGCCAAAGACAAGCAACAAAAGACGCTGGAAAAATAGCAGGACTTGAAGTATTAAGAATAATAAACGAACCAACAGCTGCTGCTTTAGCATATGGAATGGATAAAGAACAAGATCAAAAAATAATGATATACGACTTAGGTGGAGGAACATTTGACGTATCAATACTAGATATTGGTGACGGTGTATTTGAAGTATTATCAACAAACGGAAATACACATTTAGGAGGAGATGATTTTGACCAAAAAATCATAGACTTCTTAGTAGCTGAATTCAAAAAAGAAAATGGAATAGATTTAAGCTCAGACAAAATGGCTATGCAACGTTTAAAAGAAGCTGCTGAAAAAGCAAAAATAGAATTATCAGGTGTACAACAAACAAACATCAACTTACCATTCATCACAGCTGATAGCACAGGACCAAAACACTTAGATGTAACATTAACAAGAGCAAAATTTGAAGAATTAATAAGAGACTTAGTAGAGTCAACAGCAACACCAGTAAACAATGCATTAAAAGATGCAGGATTATCTGTAAACGATATTCACAAAGTATTATTAGTTGGTGGTTCTACAAGAGTCCCAGCAGTTCAAGAATTAGTAAAAAGATTAACAGGAAAAGAACCAGATAAAGGAATAAACCCTGATGAATGTGTTGCAGTAGGAGCAGCAATTCAAGGTGGAGTTCTTTCAGGAGATGTTAAAGACTTAGTATTATTAGATGTAACACCATTATCTTTAGGAATTGAAACATATGGTGGAGTATTCACAAAATTAATTGAAAGAAACACAACAATTCCAACTAAAAAATCACAAGTATTCTCAACAGCAGCAGATGGTCAAACATCAGTAGAAGTTCATGTATTACAAGGTGAAAGAGAAATGGCTGCATACAACAAAACATTAGGAAGATTCCAATTAACAGGAATTCCAGCAGCACCAAGAGGTGTACCACAAATTGAAGTTACATTTGATATAGATGCAAACGGAATAGTACACGTATCTGCAAAAGACATGGCTACAGGAAATTCACAAAATGTATCAATTACAGCATCAACAAACTTAACAGATGAAGATATAGACAAAGCTGTTAAAGACGCAGAAGCTCATGCAGAAGAAGACAAAAAGAAAAAAGAAGAAATTGAAGTTAGAAATAATGCTGAAAGCTTAGTATACAACAGTGAAAAAACTTTAGGAGAATTAGGAGACAAAATCAGTGGAGAAGAAAAAGCTAAAATCGAAACTGAAATTGATGCTACTAAAAAAGCATTAGAAGGAAATGATACTGATGCTATAAAAGAAGCTACAGAAAAATTAACAAAAGTATTCTATGAAATGAGTGAACAATTATACAAAAATGCAAATCCAAATGCAGGCGCAGAAGGAACTGAAACAGCTGGAACAACTGATGATACAAACAATGATGGTAATGTATATGATGCAGACTATAAAGTAGAAGATGAAGACAAATAAAATCAATTGGCGAAAAACTCTTTCGCCATATTGTTATATTAGGAGGAGATAAAAATGAGTATTTATTTTATTTCTCCAAGTGGAGAGATAATTGAAGATGCAGGCTGTAGAAATCATAATGAATTAGCTAAGCGTTATTTGGAAAAAAGAAATATATCATATGATGATCAACCAGAAGACCATTTAGTTAATAAAGGCTTTCTTAAAGTTAGAGATGAGGGAAGAGTAAAAACAGTTACTCATAAGTATTGGCTTTCTCAAGGACAACGAGAGCAAGTAGATAAATTGAAAGAGGAAGGATTTGCTGAAGATGTAGTAGGCTGGGAGCGTTAAATAAAAATTTAAAACGTATTTAAGAAGGGAGATTAAAATGGCAAATAAAAGAGATTATTATGAGGTGTTAGGAGTATCTAAAACAGCTACTGATGAGGAACTAAAAAAAGCATATAGAAAATTAGCCAAAAAATATCATCCAGACGCAAATCCTGATAATAAAAAAGAAGCAGAGGCAAAATTCAAAGAAGTAAATGAAGCATATGAAACATTATCAGATGCACAAAAAAGAAAGATGTATGACCAATTTGGATTTGACGGACCACAAGGATTTGGAGGAGGTCAAGGACCATTCGGACAAGGTGGATATTATTCATATTCATCTTCTGGATTTGATGGATTCAGTGATTTTGGAGACTTAGGAGACATCTTTTCATCATTCTTTGGTGGAGGAGCAAGAACATCTTCAAGAAAACCAAATGGACCAAGAAAAGGCGAAGATTTAAACTTACATATGGAAATTACCTTTGAAGAAGCGTTTGCCGGAGTAGAAAAAGAAGTAGTAATTACAAGAAACGAAACTTGTACACATTGCAATGGAACAGGCGCTAAATCTGGAAGTAGTGTTACAAAATGTTCTGTATGTAATGGAACAGGTCAAGTAAGACAAATTCAAAATACAATTTTAGGGCAAATGCAAACAACAAGAACTTGTAGCAATTGTCATGGAACTGGAGAAATAATCAAAGAGCCATGCGAAAATTGTAGAGGAAAAGGAACAGTAAGAAAACAACCAAAAATAAAAATAAAAATTCCAGCAGGAATAGATGATAATCAAACAGTAGTATTAAGAGGAGAAGGAAACCCTGGAGAAAAAGGTGGTCCAAATGGTGACTTATACATAACTGTTAGAATAAAAAAACATGGAATTTATACAAGAAAAGGTGTAAATGTATTTTGTGAAGTGCCAATTACAATAACACAAGCAACATTAGGTGCTGAGCTTGAAATACCAATGGTAGATGGAAGCAAAGAAAAATACAAAATTCCAGATGCTACCCAAACAGGAACTAAATTTACCATAAGAAACAAAGGCTTTAAGTCTTTAAATTCAAGTGTTGTTGGAGA
>JAFTFU010000187.1 GCA_017458285.1 Clostridia bacterium
ACACTAATTTATCAGCCGAAGCTATTGCGAAAATGATAAAAGATGAAATTAAATTATAGAAATGAGGGATTAACAATGAAATATTTTAAGAAATTATTAGGAGATAGGATATATTTATCTCCAAGAAGTATAGAAGATGTAGAGAAATTTACAGAATGGATGAATGATTTTGAAGTGACAGATTATACTGGAAGAAGTGGTCAGATTATGTCATTAGAGGGAGAAAGAAAATATTTACAAGAGGATTCAAATCCTGAGGCTACCTTCTCAATTATAACTTTAGATGAAGATAAATTAATTGGAACAGTTGGATTAGAAAGAATAGATCACATGAATAGAACAGCAACATTAGGAAGCTTTATTGGAGATAAGGAATATTTAAGCAAAGGATATGGAACAGAGGCTATACGACTATTATTAGATTATGGTTTTAATTATATGAATTTACATAGTATTAAATTGCACTTAATGAGTTTTAATGAAAGAGCTTTAAAGTGCTACAAAAAATGTGGTTTTAAGGAAACAGGAAGGATTCGTGAAAATAGATTTATTAATGGTAAATATTATGATACTATAGCTATGGATATTTTAGAAAATGAATTTAGGGAAAGCTATATAAGAAATAAAAATGTAAAATAGTCCTTTATAAAATTATATTATAAATAAGAGTAGAAAATCATAAAATTAAGGTTACGATAGAAGTTGACCTGATGTGCGGAGTAGTATAAAAATAATAAAAATGTTTAGAGATAAAACTGAATTGGAAGTGTTTGGAAAAGCACTTTCTTTTTTTAGGATTTTGTGATAAGATAATGTCGAAACAATAGGATAATGAAAGTAGGAATTAGTTTGAAAGAAATAATTCTTTTATAGCTATGTGTGACTCTGAGCGAAACGAGAAAGAAATGGAATTTATTATGAAAAATAGTAAAGTGGAAAATATAATAGAATTTAATAAAAAAATAGAAGAAATGATATTAAAAACAACTTCTTATTTTAGTCCTAATGAAAAGCAAGTATTAAATAATTATGATGTGAAAGTTATAGATTATTATCAAAGAATTTTAGATTTGATTATTGAATTAGCAAATGAAGAACAAATAAATAATCTTGAAAGAATTGATGAAAAGTATTTCAAAATAGAAGATAGTGCAAGTATGATGATAGAAAGTTATATAGAGACATTAGAATTTTATGGAAATATTGACAGGAAAATAGCTGAAAAAGAGATTAATGTTATAATTCAAATTCAAAATAATTTAAAATTAGATAATGATTTCGAAATGAAAACAAGAATACAGTTAGCAGATTGTTATTTTCATATTGGTAATGAAGATAAAGCTAGACAATTAATGTTTGATTTTATAATAAATACCCCAGATGAAGATGAAGCATATATGTGTATGCAGAATTGGTATATGTATGATAAGCCAGATATTGATAAACTAGCAGAAGTAA
Organism: Clostridia bacterium; assembly: GCA_017458285.1. Taxonomy (GTDB): domain Bacteria; phylum Bacillota; class Clostridia; order TANB77; family CAG-508; genus CAG-269. The sequence continues at coordinate 1,459 of JAFTFU010000187.1, forward strand.
TAGAATTAGCAGAAAAAAATAATCATATCCTTTTTACGGATTTTGGATATTACAGATTGGTAGAATATTTTAAAATGATTGGTGATATTGAAAAACAAGAAAAATATAAAAAATTATATGATAAATGGAAAAATAATAGAGATAAAATCGAATAATATATAATATTAAGAAATTGCTAGAATTTTTATCAGAACAATTGACAAAAGAATTTGGAAAAGGATTTACTGTTACAAATTTAAGATAATAGCTTTGAAATTATTTCTACTGTGAGAATAGATGATTTTTAAGCTAGATAAATATATTTTTACATCTAACCAAAATCTAACCAAAGTAAATTTTAGATAAATGTAATTAAATTAATAAATATTGTTATAGCAAATCTAGTTTATAAAAAACAGAAAAACTAGATTTGTTAATTTCTTAAGTTCTAGATTTCTTGCTAGCAATAAACTAGCACATGAATGTCTTAAATCATGAAAACGAATGTGTTTTAAACTAGAATTTTTTAATAAAAGAGGAAAATGTCTTGTAACATAGTCAGGTTTTATTAATTAACCATCAGGCTTTAAACACACATATTCTTCGTATTTAGTAATATAGCTCTTTTTAAATTTTCTTTTATAATATTTTTGATGTTTTCTAGCATTATTTAAAGCATTAATTACTTCATCAGTTAAAGGTAGAGTTCTATGGCTAGAATTAGTTTTAGTACTGTCTTTACCTAAAATCTGATTTATGCCATTTAATTTTACTTCTACTATTGCATGTTTAATAGCAATTGTTTTATTTTCAAAATCAATTGCAGACCATTTCAAACCTAAAACTTCACTTCTTCGTAATCCATAAAAAGCAGTAAGCAAAATAACTAAATTAAGTGGATCATCTTTTGATTTATCAAATAATGTATTAAGTTCACTTTCAGAAAAGAAAGAACCAACAAAAATGTTCTTTTTAGGTCGTTTTACTTTATCAGCGGGATTATTTACAATTAAATCATTTTTAAAAGCATAATCAAGTGATTTTCTAATAATAGCATGATAACGAATAACAGTAGTAGGCTTTAATCCATCAGCTAGTAAAATATCATTGCGTTACTATTTTGTTACAATGTAACGTTTTTTAAAATTTGAAAAATAGAAGAAAATAATATTATGAAACGTTAAAAAAATAAAAAATAGGTTACAAGTAACACAATAAATGTATTGAAAAATAGTAATAAAGGTAGTATAATTTAAACACATTATAAGAAAAGAGGGAATTTATTGAATAAAGAAGATGTAATACAAAACAAAAATGAAGCAATAAAAATGATGACAGATTATTTAGATAATTGTTTAGCAATAGATGATAATTCTAATATAAAGAAAGTAAATCTTATTTCATATTGGCAAAAAGATTATATAAATTATATTAAAGATGAGAATAATTTTAATCCTACCAAACTAAAAACATATGAAAGAGGAGATATTATCAAAGTAAATTTAGGATTTAATATTGGAAGTGAATTAGGTGGATTACATTATTGTGTTGTGATAGATAAGAAAAATAACAGAAATTCACCAGTAGTTACTGTAATTCCATTATCATCTCAAAAGACAGATAAGATTAATAAAAATTCTATTATGCTAGGAAATGATATTTATAACAAATTAGTAGAAAAATCAAATAGATTGTTAGAAGATAGTAAAATAGAAATTGAAGAAAATAAAAATCAATTACTAATAGAAACGAAAAAATTAACAGAAAATAATGCAACATCAGATGAAATTTATTTGAGAACTACTGAATTAAACAATAATATAACAGAAGCTTATAAAAAATTAGAATTAGCCGAAAAAATAAATAAAGAAGTGCAAAAAATGAAATTTGGAAGTGTTGCTATAATAAATCAAATAAGAGTAATTAGTAAACAGAGAATTTATGATCCAAAAACAGATTTTGATATTTTATCAGGAATAAAACTATCTAATGAAAATTTAGACTTAATAGATAAAAAAATTAGAAAAATGTTTATAAAAAATTGAGTATTTTTCTTGACTAAAGTACATAATATATATTATAATGTATTTAGAATACATTTGCCGTGCAATATATTTTATATTGTGTACCGGCACGAAAGAATACACGTTCCTCGTACTAAAGTACGGGGAATTTCTAATTTTATAAATAGTAAAAAATTTAATCAATATTTTTTTAGATATTGATTTATTTTTTTTTTCTATAAATTTTGATAAAATTTATAGGGCAGGATAAGGAAAGCAGAGCATTTCCCATAAACATTTAGAAAGGCAAGCTTTCTAATGCTCTACAAAAGTGAATCTTATCCAGATATAATACAGAATGCGTACACTTCGGTGTATTTTTATTTAAGAATTAATATATAATAAAAATAAAAAATTGATTGATATAGCTATAGAAAAAATAAAATTATGTGACAATGACCCATTACATTTTATAGGTCATACTATAGATGTTGTAAATTATGTAAAAGAATTATTGGAAGTTATACCGGCTAA
>JAFTFU010000188.1 GCA_017458285.1 Clostridia bacterium
AATTCTATTTTTTAACATATGGAATTTACTTTTGGACATTCGAAATTTTGTCCAAGACTAAATTCCATATTGCTGGAATTTCATTCCAAGACTAAATTCCAGTTTTAAAACAAAACTGGAATTTAAAAATAAAATTAAATATTTTATATAAAATATCAAACAGCTGTTTACAAAATGAAAAATAAGTGATATAATTCAAAAAGAACAAAAATTCGATACAAAAAACAGTTTTAAGTAAATTGCCAAATAATAGATTAGTTTTAATAAATTTGATAATATGTAAGGTTTTGTCGTAAATCCCAAACATATTATGAGAGAAAGGACTTGCAGAAATATGAGTGTATATATATGTATAGATTTAAAAACATTTTATGCATCAGTAGAATGTGTAGAAAGAAAGTTAGATCCATTTAGTACAAATTTGGTAGTAACAGATGTAAGCAGAGGAAAAGGAGCAATATGTCTTGCCATAACACCAAAAATGAAAATGTTAGGTATACGAAACAGGTGCAGGCTATATGAAATACCACCAAATGTAAAATATATTGCAGCATTACCAAGAATGAAAAAATATATTGAATATTCAGCAAACATATATGCCATTTATCTAAAATACTTTGCTAAAGAAGACATACATGTATATTCTATAGACGAAGCATTTATGGACGCAACAAAATATTTAAAAATGTATAAAATGAACGCAATAGAGCTTGCACAAAAAATCATAAAAGATATTTTTGACACATATGGAATAACAGGTGCAGCAGGAATTGGAACTAATATGTACTTAAGCAAAATAGCCTTAGATATTACTGCAAAGCATAGTAGTAGTAACATTGGATATTTAGACGAAGAAAAATACAAAAAGGAATTATGGCATCATAAACCACTTTCAGATTTTTGGCAAATAGGAAGCGGAATAGAAAGACGATTAAACAAAATGAGAATATTTGATATGTATGATGTTGCACATGCAGACCCCAAAAGACTATACAAAGAATTTGGAGTAAATGCAGAATATTTAATAGACCATTCATGGGGAAAAGAAAGTTGTACAATTGCAGACATAAAAAAATATAAGCCAAAAACTAATTCAATATCAAACAGCCAAGTATTATTTGAAGATTATAATTTTGAAAAAGCAAGACTTGCTTTAAAAGAAATGGTTGAACTTGGAAGTTTACGATTAATACAAAATAATCTTGTAAGTGATACTGTTCAACTCTACATTGGTTATTCAAAAAATGTTATAAATGCAACTGGAGGAACCCAAAAGCTTACTAACCATACAAACTTATATTCAGAACTTGTAAAAGCCTTTTTAAACATATATGATAGAACAACAAATAAACAAGTTGGAATAAGAAAAATTGGAATAAGTTTTGGCAGAGTAATTGAAACAGAAAATGTTCAACTAAGTTTATTTGTAGAGCAAGAAAAAAATGATAAAGAAAAAGAATTAGAGCTTGTAATAAATAGTATAAAAAATCAAATGGGGAAGAATACTATATTAAGAGGAATGAATCTGCAAGAAGGAGCAACAACAAGAATGAGAAACAAACTTATAGGAGGTCATAACAGTGGAGAGTAAAGCTGATAGAGCAAAACAATTTCTTCCGTTTGATAGCCTAAAAGGCTTGCAGGAAGCACTTAGAGAAAAAGAAATAGAAATTGAAGCACAAAAAGAACTATCAGAAGAAAGTTATATGCAATTACAACAAGAATTTAATAAGATAGAAAAGGGAAGTAAGACAATAATAAAATATTATAAAAATAAAAAATATGTTGAAATTACAGGAGAAGTTACAAATATAGATTATACCAAAAAGAAGATTCAAATAAATAATATTGAAAATATAAATATGTGCGACATCATAAAAATAGAACGTGCTTAATATTACGATTGTTCATGGATATTCACTAATAGCAGCATTAGATAGTACTTAATTGTTTAGCCGTGATACCTTTAAGTATCTCTAAGGCAGACTTTTAATATTTACACAATTTAAGAAAAAATAAAATATAAATATAAGTTGATAAAACAAAAAAACAATGCTATAATCACTCTATAAAAAGCCAACAAAATGTAATAGACATAATATTTAATAAAAGACAAAAATGCAATAAAATTTGGGATTTAGGTCTCTTAAGGGAGGTTAAAAGCATGCAAAATTATGATAGAAAGAAATATTTAAATTTATTAAGTAAAGAATATAAAAACATAGAAGAGGTAACAGAAGAAATAATAAATTTACAAGCAATTTTAAATTTGCCAAAAGGAACAGAAGTATTTTTAAGTGATATACACGGAGAATATGAACCATTTGAACATATTTTAAACAATGGAGCAGGAATAATCAGAAGTAAAATAGACGCTATATTTGAAAATTACACAACAGAAAGTGAAAGAAATACATTAGCAACACTTATATATTATCCAGAGGAAAAATTAAAAATAATAAAAAAAGAAATAACAAACTTAGACGAATGGTATGGAATAACATTATATAGGCTAGTTGAAGTTGCAAGAAAAGTAAGTTCAAAATACACAAGGTCAAAAGTAAGAAAAGCCATAAATAAAGGATTTAGTTACATAATAGACGAATTGTTGCATTCACAAGGAGACGAAAAAGACAAAGACAGATATTACAAAGAAATAATAAAATCAATTATAGAATTAAATCAAGCAGATCAATTTATTATTGCAATATCAGATTTAATAAAACGTATGGCAATAGACCATTTACATATAATTGGAGACATTTTTGACAGAGGAATTCGTCCAGATTTAGTAATGGAAAGATTAATGAATTTCCATAGTTTAGATATTCAATGGGGAAATCATGACATATTATGGATGGGAGCTACATGTGGTAATAAAGCAAGCATTGCAAACGTAATAAGAATTTGTGCAAGATATAACAATATAGATTTATTAGAAGATAGATATGGAATAAACATGAGACCTCTTTCTACTTTTGCATTAGAAACATACAAAAACGATGACTGCATCCAATTTATGCCAAAAGTATTTTATTATAATCAATACGAAAATGCTAACAGAGTCAATAATGCAAAAATACATAAAGCAATAGCGATAATCCAATTCAAATTAGAAGGACAAATGATAAAAAAACATCCTGAATACAACATGGACGATAGACTATTACTAGACAAAATAGATTTTGAAAATCAAACCGTAACTATAAACGGAAAAGTATATGAATTAAATGACACTAACTTCCCAACTATAGATAGAAATGATGTATATAAATTAACTGAAAAAGAAGCGGAACTCATAGAAAGATTAACAAATTCTTTTAAAAATAGTGAAGTATTAAATAAACACATAGCATTCTTATATAATAAAGGTTCAATGTATACAACATTCAATTCAAATTTATTATTTCATGGGTGTGTACCAGTAACAGAAGAAGGAGAATTAAAAGAAATAGAATTTTTAGGCAAAAAGCTAAAAGGAAAAGAATACTTTGATTATATAAATGAAGTTGCAAATCGAGCATATTGGAATAGAGATGAAGAAGACGAAAATATTATAGACATTATGTGGTATTTATGGATATCTAAAAATTCGCCATTATTTGGAAAAGAAAAAATGGCAACGTTTGAAAGTTATTTTGTATCAGATAAAGAAACACATAAGGAAAAGAAATGTGCGTATTACAAATTTATAGAAGATGAAAATTTCTGCAAAAAAATATTAAAAGAATTTGGACTAGACGAAGAAGATTCACACATAATGAATGGTCACATGCCTGTTAAAGCAAAAGATGGCGAAAGCCCAATAAAAGCAAATGGTAAATTATTTGTTATAGACGGAGGATTTGCAAAAGGATATAGAGAAAAAACAGGAAATGCAGGATATATATTAACTTATAATTCAAATGGATTGCTTTTAAGCCAAAGTAAACCTTTTGAATCAATTGAAAACGCTATAAAAGACGAAAGTGACATTATTACTGAAATTGTAGTAAAGAAACAAGAAGTGCACAGAAAAACAGTTGGAGATACAGACATAGGAAAAAGGCTTAAACTTGAAATTGAAGATTTAAAAGAATTACTTGCTGCATATAGAGCAGGAGAAATTAAATAGTTTTAAATAAAAAGATGTTAATATTTAGCATAGGATAAAATATATGGAGAAAGATTAGAGGAAATACAATGGAAAAAAATAAACAAGAACAATATATTTTAAAGCAAAAAAATAAATATATGAAATTAATTAACGCTAAAGGATTAATGTCAGCGTTCAAATTGGCATATAGAAAAGGAGACTTGATCTTATTTTCAAATTTTTTAGAAGAAATAGAGGGAATTGATGAATTTATAAAAGATGCATTTTCTACGCTTTGGGGTGAAAACAGCTTTGTGAATAATATAAAAAGAAAAGAAGACCTTGCACAATTCGTAAGTGAACAAGGAATTAAATCATTAACCCGTAAATATGGAGAAAAATTTGGAAATAAAGTATTACAAAAGTATAAAGACAATAAACTAAATTACTATAATATTTATGTTATGAATAATAAGACAAACTTTTCTACAGATAATACTACAAAGAATGCTGAAATTATGAATTGTTTATTTGACATATTTACAAATGAAAATCTAAAGGCTGGAATACATAGAACAGGTGGACATGTATCAGGTCAACAAGTTTTAACTGAAGGTCTGAACTTAACTGGAGATAGTTCTTCAGGAGTAAGCGCAATTGGATTAAGAATTTCTGACATAGAAAAAAATGTATCTTTTTATGAAAAAAATCCAGGTACTGCAATAACACAGATTGCTGAGGGAGGAAATTATAAAAATTATGGTAACAATAAAAAAGTGGATATAATTATTGTTACCATACCTAAAGAATGTACGAAGGAAGAAGAAGAAAAAATAATATTAAAGTTTCCATCTGGACAAAATAAAATAAATCCAGAATATATATGGATATGTAACTGTTGATGCTGATGCTGCAACTATAGATAATATAGTCTTAAATGAAAAATGCAAATTTAATATTAAGAATAGTAATGAAACCAAATCATCAAATCAAGAACGTCCTAGTATTGATACATTAGGAACATATAATAGCGGTTTATCAAAAAAAGGAAATGTAGCAACAAAATTACTAGAAAGAATGAAAAAACTACCGAGATTTGAAATAATAAGAAAACCTGGCCAAAGAAAGGTAAAACAATATGAAGGCGAACAGAAGTAACTTGACAAGAATTTACACGAATGACACAGTAAATGACATAGTAAAATTTCTAAAAATTAAATTATTATAACTAGTAGAACTAATTGAAAAAATATGTTATACTAGTTGTAGTTGAAGGAGGGTCTTGAATAATGGGAAAAATTCAAACATTACCAAAAACTCAAGAAAAGGCAATACAAGAGTCAACTATGATATTAAAGAAACTATTAAAAAAGAATCTAATAAAAGTAGTATTATATGGCTCTTATGCTAGAGGAGATTACAATAAATTTTCAGATATAGATATATTTATTCTAGTAAATAACAAAAAAGATGAGATAAATAAAATTTTAAATTTAATTTGTGAAAGTTTATTCGAGTTGGATTTAAAATATAATGTTACTATAAATCCTTTGGTTGAAAATCTACAAGTATTTAATGAATACAAAGATTGTTCTTTACTATTTGAAAATATTGAGAAAGATGGTGTGGTATTATATGGCTAAGATTTCAATTACATTATCAAAAATAAGATTAAAACAAGCAGAAGAAAACTTATTAGATGCTAAATATTTATTTGAGAGAAATAGTTTAAAAGGTGCAAATAATAGAGCTTATTACTCTATTTTCCATACAATGAAAGCTATTTTAGCAATAGAACCTATGGATTTTAAAAGACATAAAGATGTTATTGCGTATTTTAATCAAAATTACATAAATAAAGAAATATTTCCAAGAGAACTAGGTCATAAAATAAAAAACGCTGAAATAATAAGAGACAACAGTGACTACAATGATTTTTATATTGTTTCAAAAAATGATACTGAGAATATAATTAAAACAGCTACTGAATTATATAGTTATGGTAGTAACTATATAAAAAAATGGTGTGAAGATAACAATATAAATTTTGAAATTGAAGAATGAAATATTACGTATAATTTTTGGTACACGACGACCACATATTTAAATTATAACAAGCAAGATTTTTGCAGTCTAAGAGGAAAGGAGGAAAAATGTTCGAATTAGTATCCAATTACAAACCAACAGGAGACCAACCTAAAGCAATAGAATATTTAAGTAACGGAATAAAAGAAGGAAAAAAATACCAAACGCTATTAGGAGTAACTGGCTCACGGAAAAACCTTTACAATGGCAAACATAATAGAACAAGTGCAAAAGCCAACGTTAGTATTAGCACACAACAAAACACTAGCAGGGCAACTCTATTCTGAATTCAAAGAATTCTTTCCAAACAATAGAGTAGAATACTTTGTATCGTATTATGACTATTATCAACCAGAAAGTTACATAGCGCAAAGTGACACATACATAGAAAAAGACGCATCTATAAATGATGAAATAGACAAGTTAAGACATTCAGCAACAGCATCTTTATTTGAAACAAAAGATGTAATAGTAGTAGCGTCAGTATCATGTATTTATGGGTTAGGAGACCCTATAGACTATGAAAACATGATAGTATCTCTAAGACCAGGAATGCAAAAATCAAGAGATCAAGTAATAAAAAAATTAATAAACATGCAGTATACAAGAAATGAAATTGACTTTAAAAGAGGAACATTTAGAGCCAAAGGAGACGTGTTAGAAATATATCCTTCAGACCAAAGTGAAACAGCAGTCAGAGTAGAATTTTGGGGAGACGAGATAGAAAAAATTTCAGAAATAAATCCATTAACTGGAAAATCAACCGGAATAAGAGAGCACATAATGATTTTCCCAAATTCACACTATGTAACATCAAGAGAAAAAATGGAAAGAGCAATAGGAACAATCGAAAAAGAAATGCAAGAAAGAGTTGAATACTTTAAATCTCAAAACAAATTAATAGAAGCACAAAGAATAGAAGAAAGAACAAATTTCGACATAGAAATGATGAAAGAAACAGGATTCTGCCAAGGAATAGAAAATTACTCAAGACACATAAGTGGAAGAGAACCAGGAAGTCCACCATTTACGTTATTTGACTATTTTCCAGAAGATTATTTGTTGTTAATTGACGAATCCCATGCAACTGTACCACAAGTACGAGCCATGTATAATGGAGATAGGTCAAGAAAAGATTCTCTAGTAAATTATGGATTCAGATTACCTTCTGCATATGACAATAGGCCACTAAGATTTGAAGAATTCGAAGAAAGAATAAATCAAGTAGTATTTGTAAGTGCAACACCTGCTGACTATGAAAAAGAACATAGCAAAGACAATGTAGTTGAACAAATCATCAGACCAACAGGATTACTAGACCCATTAATACAAGTAAAACCTGTTACAAATCAGATAGATGATTTAATTGAACAAATACGCCTCAGAGTAGAAAAACAAGAGAGAGTTTTAGTAACAACATTAACAAAGAAAATGGCAGAAGACCTAACAGAATATCTAAAAAGTATTGATATAAAAGTAAATTACATGCATTCAGATATAAAAGCATTAGAAAGAATGGAAATTATACGAAATTTAAGATTAGGAGAATTTGACGTTTTAGTAGGAATAAACTTATTAAGAGAAGGGCTAGATATACCTGAAGTCTCACTTGTGGCTATCTTAGATGCAGATAAAGAAGGATTTTTGCGTTCAGAAAGGTCACTAATTCAAACAATAGGACGTGCTGCAAGAAATACAGAAGGCACAGTTATCATGTACGCAGATGAACTAACAGAATCAATGGAAAAAGCGATAAAAGAAACGAACAGAAGACGTGATATTCAACAAAAATATAACACGGAACATAACATCGTACCTAAAACAATCAAAAAATCTATCAGAGAAGCTATAAAAGCTACTAAAGTAGAGGATATTAAAGTTGAATATAAATTAGAAGATGAAAAAGACTTGAAAGAAACTATTAATAAACTAACTGAAGAAATGCTTGAATATGCAAGCAAAATGGAATTCGAAAAAGCTGCTGAAGTTCGTGATAAAATAAAAGAATTAGAAAATATTCTTACAATGTAAAAAAGAAAAGGAATGATACTAAAAATGAGAAATGAAAAAGGAATAACTTTATTAACTTTAGGAATAACAATAATTTTATTATTGATAATTGCAACATTAGGAATAACGTATAGTAACAGTTCACAACAATCAGCCAAATTAACAAAATATAAAACAGAAATAGAAATAATTCAAGCAAAAGTAGAAACTATAAAAGATGATGAAGAATTTAATCAAGTATTAGAAAATTATGGTTTAACAGATGAAAGCACAATAAAAAAATGTAATGAAATACTAAAGAGCGAACTAACAGAAAGTTTTGAAAACATAAGCAATATTGAAGAATATCAAAAACAGTTTACATACTACTCAAAAAATCAAATTGAAAATGATTTAAATATATCTGGAATAGAACAAGATTACCTAATAAACATTCAGGATAATATTGTGATAAGTGTAAAACCCTTAAAATATCAAAACAAAGAATATTATTCAATACAAGGCTTAGAAAAAGACGGATTAGCAAGTATTCTATACAAGCCTTCAAGATAAAAAGCTTTTAAAAGGGATAAGAGTATTTAAAAAAGGACGATATAGAATAAAAAATATGTTTTTTATAATCAGATCTTGCCTAATGAAAGGAATGATAGTGAGAATGAATGATAAAATAATAATAAAAGGAGCAAAAGAACATAACTTAAAAAATATAAACTTAGAAATACCAAGAGATAAGCTAGTAGTTATAACAGGACTTTCAGGTTCAGGAAAATCATCTCTTGCATTTGACACATTATATGCAGAAGGACAAAGAAGGTATGTAGAAAGTTTATCATCATATGCAAGACAATTCTTAGGATTAATGGAAAAGCCTGATGTTGAATCAATAGAAGGGCTTTCTCCTGCAATTTCTATAGACCAAAAAACAACATCAAAAAATCCACGTTCAACAGTAGGAACAGTAACAGAAATATATGATTATATTCGTTTATTATATGCAAGAATTGGTGTTCCATATTGTCCAAACTGTAATATAAAAATAGAAAAACAATCATTAGACCAAATTGTAGACAATATATTAAGCTTGCCGGAAGGAGCAAAAATTCAAGTTTTAGCTCCAATAGTAAGAGGTAGAAAAGGCGAATATAAAAAGCAATTAGAAGAATTTCAAAAACAAGGATTTGTTCGTGTTAAAATTGACGGAGAGGTATATGAATTAACTGATGACATAGAAATTGATAGGAAGAAAAAACATGACATCGATATAGTTGTAGACAGATTAGTTATAAAAGAAGAAATTAGAAGTAGATTAACAGAGTCTGTAGAAACTGCACTTAAATTTGCAGATAGCTTAGTAAAAATAGATGTAATTGGAGATAAAGAAATTCTTTATAGTTCAAATTATGCATGTCCAAATTGTGGTTTCAGTTTTCCTGAATTAACACCAAGAATGTTTTCATTTAATAATCCATTTGGAGCGTGCCCAGACTGTACCGGTATAGGATATTTGATGAGAATGGATGAAGATTTAATCATTCCAGACAAAGACAAAACTCTATATGATGGGGTAAAAGCATTTGGTTCTAGCACTATGAAAAAAGGCGAGACAATGGCCAAAATGTATTTTGAAAGTATTGGAAGACACTATGGAGTAGATATAACAAAACCTATAAAAAAATTACCTCGAGAGTTTTTAGAAAAAATATTATATGGAACAGGTGATGAAGTAATAGATTTTGAATATACATCTTACGCAGGAACAAGAAAATTCTCAACACCATTTGAGGGAGTATTACCAACATTAGATAGACGATACAGGGAAACAAAATCACAAGGAATGCGTGATTTTTATGAACTTTATATGAGTGAAGCACCATGCACATTATGTAATGGAGCGAGACTAAAAAAAGAAGTATTGTCCGTAAAAGTAGGAGATAAAAACATAAACGAATTAACTGACTTATCAATAAATAAAATAAAAGAATATCTTCAAAATCTTGAATTAAACAAGACAGAAGCCATGATTTCTGAACTAATTTTAAAAGAAATAGATAATAGACTACAATTTTTAATTGATGTTGGATTAGAATATCTAACATTAAGTAGAAGCAGTGGAACTTTATCAGGAGGAGAAGCTCAAAGAATTAGGCTTGCAACTCAAATTGGGTCAGGACTTACAGGAGTATTATATATTTTAGACGAACCAAGCATTGGTTTACATCAAAGAGACAATGAAAAATTAATTCAAACTCTTAAAAAATTAAGAGATACAGGAAATACGCTTATAGTTGTTGAACATGATGAAGACACAATGTATGCAGCTGATCAAATAATTGACATAGGCCCAGGTGCAGGTGTTCATGGTGGAAATGTAATGGCACAAGGAACAGCTGAAGAAATTAAAAAGTCGCCAAACTCAATTACAGGAGATTATTTGAGTGGAAGAAAACAAATAAAAGTCCCTAAAACTAGAAGAAAAACAGTAAAAGGTAAAAATATTGAAGTATGTAATGCTACGGAAAACAACTTAAAAAATATAAGTGTGAAATTTCCTTTAGGTGTATTTACTTGTGTAACGGGAGTTTCAGGGTCAGGAAAAAGTACTCTTGTAAACGAAATACTATATAAGACAATTGCTCAAAAAATAAATCGTTCAAACGAAAAGCCAGGAAAATGTAAAGCAATAAAGGGAATTGAAAACATAGATAAAATAATAACATTGACCAATCTCCAATAGGTAGAACACCTCGCTCAAATCCTGCAACTTATACAGGAGTATTTGACAACATAAGAGATATTTTTGCAGGAACAAACGAAGCAAAAATTAGAGGATATGATAAAGGAAGATTCAGCTTCAATGTTTCAGGAGGAAGATGCGAAAGCTGTTCAGGAGACGGAGTTCACAGAATAGAAATGCATTTCTTACCAGACATCTATGTACCTTGCGAAGTATGTAAAGGTAAAAGATATAATAGAGAAACTTTAGAAGTTAAATATAAAGGTAAAGATATTTCAGATGTTTTAGATATGACAGTTGAAGAAGCTTTAGAATTTTTCGACAAAATTCCAAAAATCAAAAACAAAATCCAAACATTATCTGATGTAGGTTTAGGATATATAAAATTAGGACAACCTTCAACTACACTATCAGGAGGAGAAGCACAACGTGTTAAACTTGCAACTGAGCTTTCAAAAAGAGCAACTGGAAAAACTTTATATATATTAGATGAACCAACAACAGGTTTACATATAGCAGATGTTCATAGATTAGTTGATATTCTACAAAGACTTGTAGACACAGGTAATACAATAATTGTAATCGAACATAATCTTGACTTGATTAAAACTGCAGACTATATCATAGATATGGGACCTGAGGGTGGAGATAATGGGGGACAAGTAGTAGCTTGCGGTACTCCAGAACAAATTTGTAAAAACGAAAAGAGCTATACAGGAAAATTCTTAAAAGATAAATACATACAATAAAAAATAAAAAAGTGTTTAAAATCACCCGCTTCCAGTAAAACAAAAAGTACAAACAAGTGGGAAAAAGTAAACACTTTTTTATTTTTAATTAATACAATATAATAAATGAATAAAACTATTTATTTTCGTTATTATTTTGTTTCTCATTATTTTTACTATTATTCTTGTTATTATTGTTGTTTTCTTTGTTATTATTTTTCTTAGACATAAAAAACACCTCCATTTTCATATAACAGTTATATTATTAACGCAAAATAATAAAAATATACATATTTAATTGTAAAATCGAAAAAAATAGTATATAATAACAATGCTAAAAAAGTTTGAAAAACAAAAAATATTTTCAATCATATACGTGACTTAAGGAAGGAAGATAAAAAATGGAATATAGAAATGAAAAATTAGAAGAATTTAACAAATTTTTAAACGAAAGAAAAGTTGCAGTAATAGGATTAGGAGTTAGCAATTTACCATTAATCGAATATTTACACAATCATAATGCAAACGTAACAGTATTTGATAATAAAACCATAGATGAAATTCCAAAAGATGTAATGGACAAAATAACACAATACTCAATGAAATTTTCATTTGGAGAAAAATATCTAAGTAACCTACATGGATTTGAGCTAATATTCAGGTCACCAAGTTGTTTGCCAACAACACCTGAACTAGTAGAAGAAGAAAAAAAAGGAGCATTAATCACAACAGAGATAGAATTAGTAATAAAAATGAGTCCAAGTAAAATAATAGGAATAACAGGAAGCGAAGGAAAAACAACAACTACAACATTAGTTGCAGAAGTAATAAAAAATGCTGGATACAACTGTTTTTTAGGAGGAAATATAGGAACACCTCTATTTACAAGAATAAATGAAATGAAGCCAGATGACATTGTAGTATTAGAATTAAGCAGTTTCCAGCTTATGGATATGGAAGTAAGTCCAGATGTATCAATAGTAACAAATATCACTCCAAATCATTTAAATGTTCACAAAGACTATCAAGAATACATTGACGCCAAAAAGAACATTTTCAAATATCAAAATAAAGATGGAGTACTAATCATAAACTATGATAATGAAATAACAAAAGAATTTGCAAAAGAAGCAAACGGAAAAGTAATATATTTCAGTAGCAAAGAAAGATTAGATGACGGATACATTGTAGATGGAGACATAATAAAACAATGTGAAGAAGGTTTAAGAAAACACCTAATAAACACAAACGAAATAACAATAAAAGGAAAGCATAACTATGAAAACATATGTGCCGTTTTAGCTGCAACACAAGGAATTGTAGATATAGACAATGCAATTGATACAATCACAAAATTCAAAGGAGTACATCATAGACTAGAGTTCGTAAAAGAAAAAAATGGAATAAAATGGTATAACGACTCTGCTGCAACATCTCCTACAAGAACAATTGCAGGAATAAATGGATTTAAAGAAAATATCATTCTAATTGCTGGAGGGTCAGACAAAAATTTAGATTACACCCCAATTGCAAAACCAATAGTAGAACATGTAAAAAAATTATTGCTAATAGGAGAAACCTCAACTAAAATATATGATGCTGTAAAAAAAGAGTTAGAAGTACAGCACAAAAATTTAGATATAAGCATGTGTGATTCATTAGAACAAACAATAAAGTTAGCAAGAAGATCAGCAGAAAGTGGCGATGTAGTATTATTTTCTCCTGCAAGCGCAAGCTTTGATATGTTTAAGAACATGTATGATAGGGGAGACCAATTCAAAAAATTAGTAGCAGAAGAAGTATAAACTTGTAACAAAACCTCTTTACAAACATAAAATAAAATAATAGTTTGTAAGGAGGTTTTTATGAATAGTAATGTATATGAAGACTACATAAGAGATATTATAGGTTATGAGCCTATAACCACAAGAACGAATAACGTTATATTTGGAAATGATATAACTGATAATGATTTTGATGCATACACAAATTTCAATTTTAATCAGAATATAAATTTCAACTCAAATTTAAATCAAGAATTAGAAAGATATTATCCAGATTTGTATACAAATCTTTATCCTATGATACAAAAAGTATGTATGAAAACAACGTCTCCAATTTGTGAAGAACTAATTGACCAAATGGTAGAAGAAGTATATTCAAATTTTTCAGCAGATGAAGAAGAATTTGAAACATCGTCTAGTAATTCTGTTTTAAATAGAAGCAGTAAAGAGCCTGAAACAAATAAAAGTGGAAAAGAAGCAAATTTAAAGGAAGCTACTTGGAACAGCAAAGAAGTAACTTCCACCGGACTTAATAGAAGCATAAAAGAAGAAAATTTAAATAGGAGCACAGAAAATACCAGACAATTTAGAAGACCACAAAACCGTACATTAAGAGATTTAATAAGAATTCTATTAATCAGAGAACTAATAGGAAGACCAAATCGCCCAGGTAATAGACCACCATTTCCACCAAACAGGCCGCCACAACGTCCACCATTTATGGGATTTTAATTTATCTTACAATATAAAGGTGTAATAATTAATTACAATAAAGTAATTGTTTATTGCACCCTTATATTATAAAAAAAGAATTTTTTTGTCTATCTAAAGTGATTTGAAAAACTTAGAGCTAAAGAGTTTTAATATTACCTAAATAAAATAGAAAAATTTGGCTTTGAATTGAATAAAAAAGTGCAAAATGAACAAAATATAAAAGAAAATATAGCTTTAAAATTGATGAAATCTGTCATCGTTTAAAGAATACGAGGAGGGTAAAAAAATGAAAGTAAAAGAATGTATGTGTAAAAAAGTGTGTTCAGCAAATCCAGAAACAACAATATATGACATAACAAAAATAATGAAAGATGAGCATATAGGATGTGTACCAATATGTGATGGGCAAGATAGCATAGTAGGTTTAGTCACAGACAGAGATGTAGTTTTAAGAGGAGTTGCAACTAATAAAGATATAAAAACAACGCCTGTTTCAGAAATAATGACAACTAAAGTATGTTGTTGTAAAGTAGACGATGAAATAAACACAGCACAAAGAAAAATGTCTGAAGAGCAAATAAGAAGACTTCCTGTAGTTGAAAATAACAAGGTAGTAGGAATATTAACTATGGGTGATTTAGCTCATTATGGAGATGAAATTGGAAAAAATCAAGTTTGTTCAACAATAGAAGGAATATGTAATTGTAATAATAGTCAAGTAAGAAATTGTTATTAAATAAATATAAAAGCATATAATATATAGAGTTGAAAATAGGCAAAATTAAACTTGAATAGTTATGTTTAACACGTGTTTATTGTTTTGACATAAAAAATAGACAAGCTAAAAAGGGGATAAGGAAATGGTTTGGAATGTAAGTTATTGGGCAAATGTTTTAAAGAGAATAGCATACTTATTAGCAATTATAATTTGTATCTTTCTAAGCTTCAAACTTGCAATTTTTTACATGCCATTTCTTATTGCTTTTATAATATCATTACTTATGGAGCCTGCAATAAAATTAATTATGAAAAAATTAAATTTAACTAGGCGTCTAAGTTCTATCATAATATTTATAATAACGTTTGGAATTATAATTGGAGGATTAGTATGGGGAATTGCAACACTTGTATCTGAGTCAACTAATTTGTTACAAGGGCTAAATAATTATTTTGAAAAAGCATACATACAAATACAACAGTTTTCAAATAATTTTCAAAAGGTAAAAATATCAGACGAACTTTTATCGATTTTTCAAGAATCGTCAGGAGATTTATTAAATAAAATTTCAACATGGGTAACAAATTTCTTAAACAAAACTCTAAATATAATAACATCAGTACCAACAATTGGGATTTATTTAGCAATTACAATTCTTTCTCTATATTTTATATGTACAGATAAAATATATATTTTAGACACTATAGAGCATCATATGCCAAAAGTATGGATGAAAAAGATTGGAAATCATCTAAGAGAAATTTCAGCAACTTTAGGTGGATATTTAAAAGCTGAATTGATTTTAGTTTTTGTTTCATTTATTATTAGTTTAGTAGGTTTATATATTTTAATGTTTACAGGATTTAACATTAAATATCCGCTTCTTATTGCTTTAGGTATAGCATTTGTTGACGCTCTTCCCATTTTAGGTTCAGGCACTGTTATGGTTCCATGGGCTGTAGTTGCATCTTTAGATGGTGATATCCATTTAGGTATTGCAATTGTTGTTATTTGGATTATTATGTGTATTGTAAGGCAGGTTTTAGAACCAAAGGTTGTTAGCAATAAGATTGGAATTCACCCTATTGTTACTTTGATTGGTATGTATACAGGCTTTAAATTAATTGGCGTTTTGGGTATGTTTGCAGGTCCTATTGCACTAATTGTTCTTAAAAATGTGTTTTCTTCTTTGCTTGAACAGGGAGTTTTTAAAACTATTTTTGATAAAAGATAATTTTTTTAGTGGTAAATGTTATTTACCACTAGATTTTTTTGCTATTTTGTGGTAAAATATTATGTATACTGTGGATGGAGGAGATATAAATGGCAAATGAAAAAGCAAAAGCAAATGCAAAAGCAAAAGCAAAAGTATTTAGAGATAAGATGAAATCTGGATTAACAAAACAAGTACCTGCAAATGCACATATATCTGTTAGTAAAACAAATTTCGAAAATAATAGTAAATTAAAAGGTTTGAGTACAGAATTATTAGAACAAGATTTTTCTGAACCTTACTTATTTGTTTTTAGTGCATTTGCATATATATTAAAAAATCAATGGAGAGATAGTGTAGAATTTCATATTGAAACTAGACGAAAATCTAAAGATAGTATTAATTCTAAAATAGAAAAACAACAACTAGAAGTTGAAGATGGAAAAAGAAATAGTGTGTCTTTAAAAGATATTTTAGCTTCTTCAATAATAATTGATTTTGTCGCTGATGAAAGAAATACTTCAAAAATTAGAAAAATAGGAGAT
This sequence comes from Clostridia bacterium, assembly GCA_017458285.1. Taxonomy (GTDB): domain Bacteria; phylum Bacillota; class Clostridia; order TANB77; family CAG-508; genus CAG-269. Next base: position 16,607 of record JAFTFU010000188.1, read on the forward strand.
TCAAAAGAAGTATTATATGAAATGCAAAGAAGAACAGAAAACATTGATTTATTAGCCAATATTGTAAAATATTTTAATAAACAACTTGAAATAGGCTCATTTTTTTCTATATATGATAATGAAAAAACTAGTAATAAGAATGTGGAAGCCTTAGAAGAAGCATTTAATGGCGATTTTTATAACACTGTGCTAAAATATAGAGATAAAAAAGAGTTGGAAAATATGCCTATAATTGATTTAGATAGACAGATTCTAGGAATATTAGAAAAAGAAAAAGGAAGATATGTTAATCAATTGAAAATTTTTACAGAAAGGAATTCTATTGAGAGAAAAAACAAAATCGAAATTAAAATAGAAATATTTAATAGAGTAATTGATAAGATAAAAAACAAAATTACTGAACAAGATATGAAACAGGATGCCGAAGAGGAATACTATAAGTATATGTTGATTTTATTAAACTCTTTAAAAAATGTAGAATATGAAAAATGTTCTGTAAGAGAAGCTAAGGATAGAAAGAATGGTGAACAAAAAGAATCACCTGAATATACTAAAATAAAAAATGCATTTGAAGAAAACTTTGAAATTTTTCTTGCAAAAAATCTTGAAGAAAATGAATTCTTCGATGGAGATGTTTCTTTAGAAGACTTAAAAGCATTAGAGAGATGGTGTGCAAAACTTAATGCTCAAATGAGTGATAAATTACAACAAGAAATTTTAAAAAATGCAATTTCAAGGCTATATTTATTAATACCAGGAAAAATGAATGCGTTCCTTATGGACGAATTGGATTCTAAGATTTTTGAAAACGGATATGTAGCTGATCATTCAAATTTATTGATTCAATTTGGTGAAAATATCATGGATTCAGAAGTACAATTAAAAACTTTTTTTAGAAAGAAAGTAGCTTCAATTGGTAGTGCTTCACATGGAGGTAATGGTAATAGAAAAAATGGAAGACAGGAAAAAGAAAGAGATTGGAATATTTTACCTCAATATTCAGAAGATGATCCGAATAAAATTGTAATATCAGGACATACATATTCACTTGATGAACTTAAAAGGGTTACAGCAGAACAATGCGAAGATGACAACTTAAAGCAACAATACAAAGAATGGAAAGAAAAGTTGAATGAAATTTTGCCATACTATGCGACTATAGAGATAGAAAACAACAATAAAACTAAGAAACCTATTGTCGTGTGTAAAATACATGGAATAATTGAAAATCTTGAGAAATATTTTGGAGAAACTAATGTAAGAAATAAACGTAAATTACTTGAAGATGCTATAAGAATAATAAGAGAAAATAAATTACTGAATAATTATGAAAGATCAATATATTTATCTGAAGAAGGTTATATGAAATATGTAGAAAAATTAAAGAATGATACTGAAAGAAACTAAATTAATTATAAAAAATGTTGACATATTGTTGTTATAAGGATAAAATAATAATTATCTTGTTCTTTATCATCACACAAATGAAATGTTGATGGTGGTTTGAAATAACAAACACTAGTACGTGTTATAAAATATAAAAATATAAGTATAGAGGTATAATATGATTTTTTATGATAATATAAAAGAAATTTGTTCTAAACATAAAAAAAATGCTTTATTTATAGATATGGATGGAACAATTGTAGAGTATAAAGTTTATCAACCAGACTTTATAACAAATGACACAAAAGATGTATTTTTAAATGCAAAACCTATAGAAATAATTATAGATAATTTAAAAGAATTACAAGACATCAAGAATCTAGATTTATATATTCTAACTTTATCAAAATCGAATATTATTAGAAAAGAAAAAAAACTATGGTTAGAAAAATATGCAAAATTTATTAAGAAAGAAAATATTATTATCTTAGTTAGAGAAAACGGAGATTATAATTCTGATAATAGAAACTTCATTAAAGCTAAAGTTATGAAAGAAAGACTAAACACCTATGATTATGTAATGTTATTAGATGATGAACATAAAATTCTTAAGACTACACAAAAAGAATTACAAAATAAGGGTGAAGTATTTCATATATCTTCAGCTATCATATAATTTTATTTTGAAAGGATTTTATATGCAATCAAGAAATTTAGAAGATAAAGAACAGTTAAATAATGAAAGAAAAAAATGGGTATTGTCTTTAGTCGAAACTCAAAAGAATATTGAAGAAACTTTTCAAGAATTAGTTATCAGTGGTGATGCTAAAACAACTGATAGACCTAGCATAGTTATGGTGGGAGGTCAAGCAGGAAGCGGAAAATCTTTATTATGTAGTTATTATCTAAAAAAATTAAATGGTGGAGCAATAATGATTGACCAAGATTATTTAAGGCTAAAGCATCCAAATTATACTGAAATACATGATATGTATACGGAAAGAGAAGAATTCTTAATTTTAAAAAGGTATTTAGACTCATTGATTAATGGGATAGTTAACAAAGCTAGCGATTTAAAATATAATATTATTTTAGAATCTGCTTTAAGAAGCATTGATAAATTTGCTACTCTTATACAAGATATAGCAACGAAAGGATTAAGAACGGAGCTAGCTGTTTTAGCAATTGATCCTGAAGAAGCTAACTTATCGATGTTTATTAGATATTGTGAATATCTTGAAACAAGAGGGGAGTGCAGAAGAAATACAAGAATAGATAGTGACTCGGTTAAAAAAATTCCTGTAAATATACAAACATTAAATAATTTGCAAAGAAAAGACGGGACATCTTTAATGGATGATATTAAAATCTTTACAAGAGGAAATGCAAGTTCTGACTTTTTGCCTATAGAAAGATATAGTCGTAAAATTGAACCCAATATGTTACCTAGTGAAGCATATAGAAAATTTTCAACCGAGAAAACAATAACAACAGAAGAAAAGAGAGAAAAAGTTAATTGGATTAGAAATACTCTTACAAAATTTGGTGAAGAAAGAGTCTTAAGTAATTTTGATAAATGGGAAAACAGTACAAGAACGAGTGAAGGACAAGCTTACGATGAGTAGGTAATATTTCTAAGGAGAATGATGAGTTATATGAATAAATTAGTATATTTAGCTAAAGAAATTTTAAATGAAAAAATAGCTGAATCTAAATATAAATTTGATAAATCGAAATCAGAAATAGATAAAGAAGAATATGAAAAATTGTTAGAAGATATGAAAAAAATTAACTATTTAGATACAGAAACAATTAGAAAATATTCTAAAAAAACATTTCAAAAGAAAAAATTTGATTTTTGCTTAGGTATTTTTGACAATGTAAATGAACAAACTACAAAGAAAATTGAAAAAGAAGCATTACAAACTGAAGTGTATGGCGTTGGAGTTTATTCTAATGATATAGTTGAGAATGTATTTTGTACCTATCCTTTAAATGATATTGAAAAAAGAAAGCAAAAAGTTAAAAACATAAGAGGTGTTGATTTTGTTTTTACAATATATGCTAATGAAGATGATAAAATAAGAAAAATTATACAAAATGAATTTTATAATTATTTAAATAAAAAATAATTAAGAATAAGGAGTCTATATGAAAAAACAAGAAGAAAGAGATTATATAATAATAACAGGTGTTTTTGATTTAATTTCAAGAAAAATTAGAGAAAAGATAATACAAGCTCGTGATACAGGAAAACTTGTTGGTGTGGGTGTCTACGCGGATGAGTATGTTATAAATAACCTATCAACTGTGCCATTAAAAAATACAGAAGAAAGAATGGAAATTGCTTCTGGTTTAAATGGAGTGTCTTTTGTATTTCCTACAAATTCTGGTAAGCTAGATATAAATGTGTTAATAGCTGATGAATATTATAAAAAATATTTGACTAATATTGTTAATAAACCAGAAACAAAGCAATATAAAGCTGGAATTGTCATGGGTAGCTTTGACTTATATCATGCAGGACATCATCAAAATTTAGAATTATCTAATGAAATTTGTGAACATTTATACGTGTTACTAAAGAGCGATGCAAGAATATTACAGAAAAAAGGTGTTATGCCTCAACAAAGCGAAGCAGATAGAACTAAAGTTTTGGAAACGTTAAAATTCGTTGATGCTGTTATACCGTATGATATAGATTCAACAAGAGCATTAGCTGTACAAGATGTAATAAAAAAACACCAGGAGCTTTATGGAGAAACTTTAAAACCTTCAGATATAGTCGCTATATTTGGAGAGGATTTATGGAAAAAAGAAACTGAAAAGCATAGAAAAGGTGAATGGTGTGGTATTAATATTTCATGTACTCCTAGGGACGAATATAAAATGAAAGCAGAAGGAGCTGGAATATCTAGTTCCTGTTACAGAACAAAAATACATGATGAAGCTACAAGAAAAGGTACTACTATTGAGCAAATATATGAAAATCATAGTAATATAGAAGAAGAATCGCTAGAAACTAATTTATAAAATACGAGGAGGTATTAAATGGCTGGTTATATTATTCATTTAGCTGTAGGAGAGGAATATATCAGACAACATAAAAATGTTATTAAAAATTATGATGAATTTATCAATGGAGTAATTTATCCTGATAATGTTACAGATAAGTCATTAACTCACTATGGACCTAAAAGCAGTCAGGTTCATTTAGATAAGTATTTTGAAGAAAGAGATATACAAACTGATTTTGAAAAAGGTTATTTTTTACATTTAGTAACGGATTATTTATTTTACAACAAATTCTTAGAAAAATTCAGTAAGCAAATATTACATAATGATTATGATTTAACAAACAAAGAAATTGAAAGTGAATTTAAAGTAAATATACCAAGTTATATTACAAATAGAGTTTTTTATAAGGAAGGGAAAACACAGATATTGAATTTAGAAAAAACTATTCAATTTATAAGAGAAACCTCAAAGATTAAGTTAGAAACCATAAAGAAAGCAGTACTTAATAGTGATGAATACTGGTTAACAATTAAAATACCTAAAAAAATTTAAGTATTTTAAATAGGCTTAATGTCCAAAATAATAAATGAAATTATACATGGAAAATACCCACATATATATTTTATAATAATGTCTCTTTAAAAAGGAGACTTTGTATAAATATATACGTGGGTAAATTTGCATAAGGTTTTTCAAATATTACTGTGTTTACATAGTTTATTCCCACTCAATAGTTGCAGGTGGTTTACTAGTAATATCATAGCAAACGCGGTTAACGTGATCAACTTCGTTTACTATACGGCTAGAAACTTTATCTAAAACATCATAAGGAATTCTAGACCAAACACCAGTCATAAAATCTGTAGTTTCAACAGCACGAAGAGCAACCGTATAATCATAAGTACGTTCATCACCCATAACACCTACTGAACGAAGATTTGTTAAAACTGCGAAATATTGGTTAATAGATTTGTGTAATCCACTATTTGCAATTTCTTCTCTAAAAATGCTATCCGCTTCTTTTAAAATATTAAGTTTATCCTCAGTAATATCTCCAATTATTCTAATTGCAAGACCTGGACCAGGGAATGGTTGACGGAAAACCAAATTTTCAGGAATACCAAGTTCTAAACCAGTTTTACGAACTTCATCTTTAAATAAGCTTCTTAAAGGTTCAACAATTTCCTTAAAATCTACGTAATCAGGAAGACCACCTACGTTGTGATGACTTTTTATAACGGCACTTTTTCCAAGACCACTTTCTATAACGTCAGGATAGATAGTTCCTTGAACTAAAAAGTCGATAGTTCCTAATTTTTTAGCTTCTTGTTCAAAAACTCTAATAAATTCTTCTCCAATTATTTTTCTCTTTTTCTCAGGGTCAGTAACACCTGCTAATTTCTCTAAAAATCTATCTTTAGCATTTACTCTTATAAAATTAAGGTCATATTGTTCTGTAAAGATTTTTTCAACTTCGTCGCCTTCGTTCTTACGAAGTAAACCATGGTCTACGAATATACAAGTCAAATTTTTACCAATAGCTTTAGAAAGCAACACTGCTGCAACTGAAGAATCAACACCACCAGATAGGGCACATAAAGCTTTTTTATCTCCAATTTTTTCTTTTAACATTTTAATTGAGTCTTGTACAAAAGAAGACATTGTCCAGTCTCCTGAACATTTACAAATATTAAATAAGAAGTTTTTAATTACTTGTGTTCCATTTACTGAAAGATTAACCTCTGGATGGAATTGTATTCCATATAAGTTTCTTTCTTTATTTTCCATACCTGCATTTGGACAAGTATCTGTTGAAGCTATGTTTTTAAATCCTTCTGGTACAGTTTCAACAAAATCTGTGTGACTCATTAAAAAGTTATTTTTAGTATCAAATCCTTCAAATAATACAGATGAATTATCTATATTAACTTCTGTTGCTCCATATTCACGTTTATCAGCTCTTGCAACATTTCCTCCTAATATGTGAGTCATAAGTTGCATTCCATAACAAATTCCTAAAACTGGAATTCCAAGCTCAAATATTTCTTTGGCACATCGAGGAGAGTCCTCTCCATATACGCTTGCAGGTCCTCCTGTAAATATTATTCCTTTTGGATTTTTTTCTTTGATTTTTTCGATTGTTATGTCATATGGTACAACTTCTGAATATACATTGCATTCTCTTACTCTTCTTGCAATTAATTGATTATATTGTCCTCCAAAGTCTAGTATTAGTATTAATTCTTTTTTTTCTAGCATTTTTTACCTCCATTTTTTTATTTTGTAGGGAAGATGTGACTTTTCTTTTTCCTACTTTTTTGAATATATTTATTGTATCAGAAGTTTTGGGTGTTGTAAAGGTAAAATATAAAATTGACATAAAAAAATCCGCCCCAGCTTGTACAAAAGACTGAGACGGACCACTGTTTCTCCAGAGTATGGGTATGGTTTTACAGAACGAAAAACCACCTTCCATCAATACTCTGACGAAGATAAGTATCTTCGCTTAGTCTCTCATACGAGAAACAGTTTTTATTGTGCCAATTTAATGCTTTAAGGGCTTCTTCTTTATTTTTAAAATAGTAAGTCCGTAAAAATATTAAATTGGCTACGCTTTGCGGAGCCCGCTGCTTCTTTTCTTCCATGGAATCACCTCCTCATGGAAGCACACCTTTTTAGGGGTGTGGTGATGCTTATTCCAACTAAGGAATAAACTAGTTTAATAGTTACTTTATATAGAGCTCCGTTGCAAACGGAGCCCTGTATTCGGTAAAACACTTAGCACACACCGCCGAATACTCCAGTATGTGCAAACAGGGTTACTTCTTGGACTTTTCTTTTTTTCGTCTTAAAGCCCACCGAAGTTCCCCTGTCTTTTCATCCACGTAGGAGTGGGATATTTCCCACCCCTGAGGAATAGGGGAGCCCGCTTTGACGTCCTTTTCTTTGCCCATGAAATCACCTCCTTCATGGGTCCTGCTAAAAGCAGGTGGTTCGTCCCGAAACACGGAACGAAAAATAACTAGTTCACATAAAAATGATACCACGCCACGCCACGCCACGTTATGTCAAGTCTTTTTTGGAAATTTTATAAGATATTTGCAAGTAGGATAAAATGTACTCACAAATATCTTATAATGTGTAGGAATTTATTAAAATAAAATTAAACTATTTTTAAGCTTATTACGATTATAGAAAGTACAAATTCAAAAACGAAAAAGTGAAAAATAAGTTTTTACCTAGATTGACATTTAAAATATAAAAAATAGTCATAAAAATTCAACTTATTGCATATAGAAAATTTACTGCTCACTGAGACAAAATGTTAAAATTAGAAAAATAACATATTATACCTTAGCTTAAAAACAATCTACTTACATATTTTACAATATACTTTTTATTAAAAACATTCAATTTACATATATTTCATTATACCACAGTTTAAAAAGCTTCAAAAAACTTATACTTGCATATATCACAGCATACTACTTGTAGGAATATAAGAATCAGATGGAGGAGGAACAAAGCTATCCTCAGGGCAATTTACTTTAACAGCGCTTTTAACCTTAACAATAGGAATAGATTGATTATGATATTTACCTTTAGTAATAGTACCAACAATTTCAATCCAAGAACCATCTTCAAAAGAAGAAATATTATCAAATTCGCTCAAAAATCCAACAACAACAGATTGATTATCTACAAGCATATCTCTTGCCAAAACGAATTGATTATCCGAAAAATCATAAACACGATACACATATCCTGAAAACTTAATTTCTTTCCCAACATAATTATCAATATTATCATGAGAAGCCTTTAAAATATTAGTATAATTTTCAGGACTAATTTCAGTAACATCAGAATGATTTAAAAAATCTTCTGAACCTATCACACCATTTTTAACAAAAATTTTATAAAAAGCAAAACCAAAAATAATCAAAACAACAATAGCGAGAAACGCTATAATCCACTTAAAAACTTTGTTACCATTAACGTGAACATTACAAATAAACATGACAAAAACTCCTTTACTTGGTAAAGTATATGATAAAAAAAATAATATATGTTAGAAAAATTTCAAATAAATAGATAAAACTATTTATTTTTTTTAAAATTTATGATATAACTACGTAAGTTAAAAAAACATAAGAATCGAAAGGAAGAAAAAAATGAGCATATTTAGTAAAATTTTTAAATCATATAGTGAAAAAGAAGTAAAAAGAATAATGCCAATTGTAGAAAAAATAAATGCATTAGAAGAAGAAATTTCAAAATTAACAGATAGTGAGTTAAGAGCAAAAACAGACGAATTCAAAAAAGAATTAGAAAATGGAAAAACATTAGACGATATCCTACCAGAAAGTTTTGCAGTAGTAAGGGAAGCTGCAAAAAGAGTATTAGGAATGAGACACTTTGATGTACAATTAATAGGTGGAATAGTATTACATCAAGGAAGAATTGCAGAAATGAAAACAGGTGAAGGAAAAACATTAGTTGCAACATTACCTGTATATTTAAATGCACTTACAGGAAGAGGAGTTCATGTAATTACAGTAAATGACTACTTAGCAAAAAGAGATAGTGAATGGATGGGAAAACTATATAAATTCTTAGGATTATCAGTAGGGCTTGTAATATCACAAATGAATCCAGAACAAAAACAAAAAGCTTACGCATGTGACGTAACATATGGAACAAATAACGAATTTGGATTTGATTATTTAAGAGACAACATGGTAATCTACAAAGACCAATTAGTACAAAGAGATTTAGCATTTGCAATCGTAGATGAGATAGATAGTATTTTAATCGACGAAGCAAGAACACCACTTATAATATCAGGAAGAGCAAATCAATCATCAGATTTATATAAAAAAGCAAATGATTTTGTAAAAAGACTTTCATCAAAAGTAATAGTAGAAGAAGATATAAAAGACTTTGCACAAGCAGAAGACAATGAAAATTACGATTACATCGTAGACTTAAAAGCAAAATCTGCTTCATTAACACAAAAGGGTATAAAAAAAGCAGAACAAGAATTCAGATTAGAAAACTTCAATGACATAAACAATTCAACATTAGTTCATCACGTAAATCAAGCATTACGTGCACATGGAATAATGAAAAAAGATATTGATTATATCGTAAAAGATGGTGAAGTTTTAATAGTAGATGAAAACACAGGACGTATAATGTATGGAAGAAGATATAACAATGGGTTACATCAAGCAATTGAAGCAAAAGAAAATGTACGCATTGCGGACGAATCTAAAACATTAGCAACAATTACCTTCCAAAACTACTTTAGAATGTATGATAAATTATCAGGAATGACAGGTACTGCATTAACAGAAGAAGCTGAATTCCAAGAAATTTACAACTTAGATGTTGTATCAATCCCAACAAATAAACCAGTACAAAGAATTGATCAAAATGATGTTATATACAAAAACGAAAAAGCCAAATTTAATGCAATAGTAAATAGTGTTAAAGAAAGTTATAGCAAAGGACAACCAGTTCTTGTTGGTACAGTATCAATTGAAAAATCTGAAAAATTAAGCAAGATTTTATCAAAAGAAGGAATTAAACATGAAGTATTAAATGCTAAATTCCATGAGAAAGAAGCGGAAATAATTGCACAAGCAGGTAAATTTGGAGCAGTTACAATAGCTACAAACATGGCAGGACGTGGTACTGACATTATGCTTGGAGGAAACAGCGAGTTTTTAGCAAAACAAGAAATGAGAAAAAATAAAGTTCCTGAAAATCTAATTGAAGAATCTAACACATACTACGAAACAGATGATCAAGAGATTTTAAGAGCAAGAGAAACATTTAAAGAACTAGAAAAAAAATATGATGAAGAAATAAAAGAAGAAAAACAAAAAGTTATAGATGCTGGAGGATTAAAAATAATAGGAACTGAACGTCATGAGTCAAGAAGAATTGACAATCAGTTACGTGGACGTAGTGGACGTCAAGGAGATCCAGGAGAATCAAAATTCTTTATTGGACTTGATGATGATTTAATGAAAATATTTGGTGGAGATGCGATTACAAGAATATATGATTCATTAAATATTGACGAAAACTTACCAGTTGAGGCAAAATTAATTTCAAGTTCTGTAGAAAATGCACAAAAAAGAGTTGAGGGACGTAACTTTGGAATACGTAAAAATGTATTAAAATATGATGATGTAATGAATGTACAAAGAGAAATAATTTATGGAGAAAGACGTCAAGTTCTTGATGGTGAAAACCTAAGTAGTAACATTTCTAATATGATAGACGTAGTTGCACAAGAATTAGTAACTGCATTCTTTAACGGTACAGAATATGATGAAGATGTTAAAGAAAGTGAAGAAATACAAGGCGACAACATAGATGCTTTAAATATTGAAATTAGAAGCACATTTGGACAAGAAGTAAGTGACACAATGTCAAGCTTTGTAAAAGGAAATAGCTCAGATATGGAGGCAATTATAAGCGAATTACAAAATCAAGCTCATGTTCAATATCAAACTAAAGAAACAGAAATTGGAGAAGAACAAATGCGTGAACTTGAAAGAGTTGTTATGCTAAAAGTTGTTGACGAAAAATGGATGAACCACATAGATAGCATGGAAGAACTTAAAAATGGTATAGGTTTACGTGCATATGGTCAAAAAGATCCAGTTGTTCAATATAGAACAGAGGGTTCTGAAATGTTTGAAGCTATGATTGAAGACATTAAATTTGATGTTGTAAAAATTCTTATGAATATGCAAAAACAAGATGATGTTAAAAGGGAAGAAACAGTTAAGATTACCGGCGCTGCCCTTCAAGCTTTAAATAGCATAGATAATGGTTCTAGAATGGATGATGATTCTACAAAATCTAAAACTGTTGTTAACGAAGGTCCAAAGGTTGGTAGAAATGATCCTTGTCCATGTGGAAGTGGTAAGAAGTATAAAAATTGTTGTGGAAAGAACGCATAAAATCAATACTTTCAGAGATTTGATAAATTTACATAAATATGAAAACAGCCCAAATTGTTTGCATTTTGTTTGCAAATTGTTTTCATACAAGTAATCAAAATCTCTAAAACTAACTAAAATAAAGACTTTGCAGGTTGCAAACAAACTGAAAACAAAAATATAAAGTGTTATCATTCGTGATAGCACTTTTTTGTTTACCTTCGTGAAAGGAGGTATAAATGTAAAATGTCGAATGTAACAATTCAAAAAAGAGGAAAATACTATCAATATAAGTTTGAAACTGCAAAGATTGATGGTAAAAGAAAATTTGCCAGTAAGTCTGGTTTTAGGACTAAGGCTGAAGCAGAAAAGGAGGGAATAAAAGCTTTCAATGAGTATATGAATACAGGTCATGATTTTACACCAAGCGATATGAGTTATTCAGATTTATTAGATTATTGGTTGGAAAAACATTGTCATATTAATCTCAAATATCACACAATAGAAGCATATAGCAGTATTACAAAAAATCATATAAAACCAAATATTGGTCATTATAAAATTTCTCAAATTACTAGAAGTACATTGCAAGATTTTATAAACAAAATGTATGTAGATAAATCTTTCAGTAAAAATTTTCTTAACAATATAAAGAAAGTGATAAAAAGTTCATTTACTTTTGCTTATGAGAATGATTTTATAAAAGTAAATCCAGCTATTGGTATTAAATTACCTAAATATGATATTCCTCCAGAAGATCCTGCTCATATTTTAACAAATGAGGAAATTAACTTAATACTTAATAGGTTTAAGAATAATCATTGTGTATATTATGCTTTTTTAACTGCATATTGTACAGGACTTCGAATTGCAGAAGTGTTTGCACTTACTTGGAATGATATAGATTTTAGAAATAGAACAATATCAGTAAATAAAAACATACTAAAAAAGAATCAAGTTGGTGGAACAAAGAAAAGACACATAAGTGGGAACTCAACAACAGTATGGTATTTTGGAACTTGCAAGACTCAAACAAGTTATAGAACTATTACTATTGGAGAAACTTTATTGAATGCTTTAAAAGAGTATAAAAGAGAACAAGAAGAAAATAAAAAGAATTATGGGGATACATATATGAAACATTATAGAAAAGTTGTTATAAATCCATATAATAATAAGCAAGAAATAAAAATATTAAATGCTTATGCAGAAATACCAATACATTTAGATGAAGTAGATTTTGTATTTGTAAAGAAAAACGGAGTATATGAAGGTACAGATAGCTGTAAATATCCATTTAAAGTAATTCATTATGAATTAGGTATTCCTTGTAGATTTCATGATTTTAGGGATACACACGCAACAAAGTTAATTGAATCTGGTGCAGATATTAAGGCTGTTTCAAAAAGATTAGGACATAGAAGTATTGATTTTACTTATAATATTTATGTAAGAGTAACACAAAAAATGGAAAATGAAACAGCAGATAAGTTTGAAGAAATATGTAGTAGTTTATAGGAGGAAAATATTATGAATAAAGACTTAAAAGAAAAGATAATAGATGAAAAAACAGGAATAGAATATCATTTAGAAGGAGATTATTATATTCCTAATTTAGTGTTACCAAAGCAAGAAAAAGTTACTCTTAATAAATATGGTAGAATGAGATTAAAGTATTTAAAAGAAAATAAAAAGGCTGAATATTCAATAATGTTAATGTATGGAACACTTACTAAACATCTAAAAGAAATACAAGAAACGGCTCAAAAAAGAGTCAATCAAATAATTAACAAACTAAAAGAAAAAAGTGATTTAACTGAAGATATGAAAGATACAGATATACTTTATTGGGTTGGAACTATGAATGCTATTAAAAATCAAGCTGAAGAAATTGTTATAAGTGAATTAATATATGTTTAGGAGGTATTTTAGATGAATAAATTAAGAGAAGTAAAAGATGATTTATTAAAAGAATGGATAGAATTTAGAGAAGAAACTGCATTTTGTGAGATGACACCTCAAGATAAAAAGTATTGTATTTATTTTGATGAAATTTCAGAGAGAATACTAAAAAATGTTCCTGAACAGAATAAAAAATATGTTAAAAAACAACTTGAAGAGCTTGATAAGAATTATATGGAATATTTAGATTATTGCAATGAAAAATATTATAGAAACGGATTCGCAGATGTAATTGAACTATTAAAATTAAATTAAGAAAATTTGTTAAATTCCACCAAAAAAATTTATTATTATGATATAATATCATACAGAGTTGATTATACTAGCTTGTTAACAAGATTGTAATATTGTTAACATGTTGGATAAAGAAAAATAGTAATTTAGAGAGGAGCTTTTATTATGAATTTGAATGATAATAAAAAAGTAACAATTATCTTTGCATTTGTGATTATAGCAATTATAGGTTTATTTTTAGGTAT